>CACXEB010000463.1 GCA_902766515.1 uncultured Eubacteriales bacterium | reverse complement strand
CGCTTCCTTTGATCCGGATGCCTTCGCCGGGACTGCCCGGGCAGCCGGCATCAGCTCCATGACCGTCTTTGCCCGGGGACATCACGGGTGGATGTATTATCCCTCCCGGCAGTTCCCGGAGCTGGTGCATCCCCGCCTGGCGTACAGAAACCTCCTGCCCGACCAGGTACGCGCCCTGCACAGCGTGGGCATCAAAGCGCCGGTCTACATCACCGTTCAGTGGGATTACCGGCACGCCGTCACCCGGCCCGAATGGCTGATCCGGAAAAAGGACGGCGCCCATGAGGGCGGCCCCTTCACCGAGCCCGGATTTTACCAGTCCCTCTGTGTCAACACCGGCTACTGGGATTTCCTGAAGGCGCACGTCGCCGAGGTCTGCGAGCTGCTGGGCGATGAGCTGGACGGCCTGTTCTTTGACATCGTCGGGATCCGCCCCTGCTGGTGCGCCGCCTGCCGGGCGGAGATGAAGCAGCTGGGCGTGGACGCCTCGGACGACGAAGCGGTCCGGGCGTTTGCCAAGCGGGTCATCGACCGCTTCAAGCGGAACATGACGGACCTGGTGCGTCGGTACAACCGGGACTGCACCATCTTTTACAACGCCGGCCACGTGGGGCCCTGTACAAAGGAAAGCGCCGGCGCCTATACCCATTTTGAGCTGGAAAGCCTGCCCTCCGGGTCATGGGGCTACCTCCACTTCCCGCTGACCGCGCGCTATGCGCGGAAGCTCGGCAGGGACTGCATGGGCATGACCGGGAAGTTCCATACCGAGTGGGGCGATTTCCACAGCCTGAAGAACCTGGCGGCCCTGGAGTTCGAGTGCTTCCGGATGCTCAGCTTCGGTTTCGCCATCTCCGTCGGGGACCAGCTGGAGCCGAACGGGACGCTGAATCCCGCCACCTACCGGCTGATCGGCAAGGTATACCATCAGGTGGCCGCGCGGGAAGCGTGGGCCCGCCCGGCCGTCCCGGTGACCGAGGCGGCGGTGGTCACGCCGGAATCGCCGCTGTACGAGCAGCGGATCCCCGAAAGCGTCATGGGTGCCGTCCAGATGCTGGAGGAGCTGGCGCTCCAGTTTGATGTCATCGACCAGGAGATGGACCTGGACGGGTACAGGCTTGTGATCCTGCCGGACGACCTGACCGTCAGCGAGGAATTTCAGCGGAAGCTGGACCGGTACACAGCCGGCGGCGGCAGGGTGATCGCCTGCGCGAAGGGCGGCCAGGACGCGGACGGGCGCTATCCCGCCTGCTTCGGCGCACAGTCCGAAGGCCCGCGGGCCGTCTATCCGGATTTCCTGGTCGCGGACGGCGTCCTGGCGGAAGGGCTGGAGCCGGAGAACGAATATGTCATCTACCTGCAGGGCGAAGCGCTGGCGCCTGACGGCGCGGAAACGCTCCTGTCGGCCCGCGCGCCGTACTTCAGGCGGGAAAAGGACTTCTTCTGCTCCCACCGGTACACGCCTTCCGCCAAGGGGAGCGCGTACCCGGCGGTGCTGCGCAGGGACAATGTCATCCTTTTCGGGCATCCGGTGTTCACGCAGTACCGCCAGAATGCGCCTTACTGGTGCAAGCGGCTGATGGCCAACGCCATCGACCTGCTCCTGGGCGGGCGCATGATCCGCCACGACGGCCCGTCCACCATGACGGTCAGCGTGCTGGACCAGCCCGGGGCGGACCGGACCTGCCTGCATCTCCTGACCTATGTACCGGTCCGCAAAAGCGCGACCATCGACATCATCGAGGAGCGCACCGTCCTGCGGAACGTGACCGTCCGGGCAGCCATCCCCCGGAAGTTTACCCAAGCCCGGCTGGTGCCGGAAAACATCCCCCTGGCGGTGAAGGACGGCGCCTTCATCATTCCGGAAATCAACGGATACGCGATCGTCGAGCTGAAGTAACGCTGAAGGGCAGGGCCTGTGGGCGCCTGAGAAAGGAGCATGGAAAGCATGAAGCGTATGATCAGTCTGTGGATCGTCCTGGCCCTGCTGGCCTGCGCCGGCAGCGGCGCCGCCTCGGGGCTGCCGCCGGCGGACGGCTGCGGGGATGAAGCCTGTCCGATCCCGCTGGTGAATGAGAATGACCAGCCGGTGTACGCCATCGTTTCACCGGTGGGATACCACGCGGTGGATATGATCGCGCAGGCGCCCCGGCTGGACACGCTCGCGGGAAAGAAAATCGCCCTCGTGGGCGGCAGCTTCATGGCCGCCGTGACGCATGAGGAACTGAAAAACTGCATCCGGGAGGCTTATCCGACCGCTGAGGTTTATATGTTCCAGGAGGTCGGCAGCGCCGGCCCGTATTCGGTGTTCGGCCAGAGCAGCCAGACGGTGACCTTCCAGGACCGCCTGCGGGCGCTGGGCATCGACGCGGTCATCGCGGGCAACTGCGGCTGCGGCCTGTGCACGACCAAGGAGAGCGGCTCCGCCATCGCGGCCGAATACATCGGCATCCCGGCCGTGACCGTGGGCGCGCCGACTTTTATCGCCCAGATCCATTCCACCGGCGTCAACCGGGGCGTGCCGGTGCTGCGCACCGCCGCGTATCCCGGCGCTTTCGCCTCCCATTCGGACGAGGAGCTGCGCCGCCACACCCGGGAGACCGTCTGGCCGCAGGTCGTCGAAGCCCTGACCCGGCCGATCACCCAGGCGGAAGCGGACCAGTATGCGACGGATGGCCGGCGGCCCTATGACGAAGCGGTGTATACCGGCACCCTGGAGGAGGTCCAGGAGTTCTGCCGGATCAACGGCTGGACGGACGGCCTGCCGGTCGTGCCCGCCACGGACGCCGCGGTGCGCGAATACCTGCGCTTTACCCCGTATGGGGCGGGCGATGTGCTGGGCATCTACGCGCTGGCCTACCGGGAATGCACGGTATATGCCGTGGCGGTCAACGCGGTCATGGCGGGCGTGCCGAAGGAGCTGATGCCGGTCTGCGTGGCGCTGGCCCAGGCGCTGGGGGACGGGGAATGGCGCAGGCCGCTGGCGAGCACCCACGGCTGGTCGCCCTACGCCTGGCTCAACGGGCCGCTGGCGCGGCAGCTGGGCATCGACTGCGGGCAGGGCATGATCAGCGAAGCCGTCAACAAGGCGCTGGGCCGGTTTATGGACCTGATGATGCTGAACCTCGGCGGCTACTATGTGAAGGAAAACCGGATGGGGACCTTCGGGTACCTGACGCCCTTCGCCTTCGCGGAGGATGAGGAAGCCTGCCTGCGGGTGGGCTGGATGCCCTATCATGTCACGCAGGGCTATGGGCTGAACGACAACACCGTGACGGCGGCGTCCGCCCTGGCCTGGGGCAACAACGTGACGCCCGCCACGGACGACCCGGAGCGGATCATGCAGCTGCTGGCGTTTGATATCACCGAAAAACAACAAAACGGGCTGGGCAATACCAACCCGCAGGTGAATCGCACCGTCCTGCTGACGGAGCCGGTGGCCCGGGACCTGGTCAAAGCCTACGCGACCCGGGACGCGCTGGAGGACGACCTGGTCGCCACGGCCCGGCGGCCGCTGTTCATGCGCGCCTATGCCAGCTACTGGGCCAACACGGGCAGCGTACAGAGCCAGGCGTATACCTTTGATGAGTATTACCGCAAGCTGCAGGCCGATCCGCAGGAGCAGGCGGCGCTGACGGACGCGCCGGAATGGCTGGCGGGCCTGATCCCGGGCGGCAGGATCGAGACGACAGCGACCATGCAGAAGGGGCAGACCGCTTTCCTGGTCGCGGGCGACGCGGCGCGCAACAAATTCATGGTGCTCCCGGGCGGCGGCTGCGTGACGATGGAAATCCGCCTGCCGGAGAACTGGGACAGCCTGGTCGCGCCGCTGGGCTATGAACCGCTCTCGCGTTTCTGCCTGGCGGAACCGGCGCCGGCGGCGCCCGCTCCCGGGCCGGCTGAGCCGGCAGCGGCCGAAACATCTGTCCGGGCGCCCGGCGGGCTCACGGACGGCGAGTACCGGCTGGTGCCCTCGATGGAGCAGCTGACGGCGGCCGGGCGCATCTATAGGACGGAGGCCGGCGCGGCGTCCGCCTGGGCCCATGGATCGGCCGGGGCGTCCGTGCTGCCGGCGGAACCGGACTTTGAACGCCTGATGAAGGGTCTGTTTCCGGGCTGCTCCGTGACGGTCCGGGAGGGCCTGGTCACCGGCATCACCCTGCGGCCCCAGGCGGGCGGCCAGAACAGCGGCAGCGCGCTGGGCCTGCCTGCGGACCTGACGGACCGGCTTCAGGTAACGGTCAGCGCCGTCCGGCGCCAGAGCGCGCAGGAGGGCCGGGCAACGGCGGATGGGTCGACCCTGCTGATCACCGCGCGGCTGGCGCGGTTCACGGTGGACCTGGGCGGCGATCTGACCCTGGATCCTGAAAGCACGGCCCATTTCCTGTCCCTGGACGGCCGCTGCGTCACGCTCAACCCGAAGGCGGCGCAGGGCGCGACTGCCCGGATCGGCGTCCGGAGTCCGGACGGCACATGGCGCACGCTGACCTTCACCAAACGCGATCAGCGCACGGTCCTGGTCACCTACCGCGGACAGGACGCGATGCGGTAACAGCCCGCCGCGCCCGGATCACCACCGGCAGGCCGCTGCGCTGTGAAAACCACAAACGGCACCCCCGTTTTATCCGGTGGTGCCGTTTGACTGTCTGTATGATGCGGATCAGGCTTCCTTGGCCAATTCGACGAGCTGACGGAAAGCGTCGGCGTCGTTCACGGCGAGGTCAGCCAGCATCTTGCGGTTGACTTCGATGTTCTTGCGCTTGAGGCCGGCGATGAACGTGGAATAGCTCATGCCATTGATGCGGGCCGCCGCGTTGATGCGGGTGATCCACAGACGGCGGAAGTCGCGCTTGCGCAGCTTGCGGCCGATATAGGCATAGCGCAGCGAACGGCGGACCTGCTCGCTCGCGGTGCGATACTGCTTGGATTTCGCTCCGAAGTATCCCTTCGCGAGCTTCAACACCTTGCGGCGTTTTTTATGAGCGTTAACGGCTCTCTTAATGCGTGCCATGTGATTTCCTCCTCCTTAAGTGCGCTGCCTTATTTGTACGGGATCAGCTTACGGATCGTCGCAGCCTCTTCCTTGTTCTGAATGAAGCCGCCCTTACGAAGGTGCCGGATACGTTTGGTGGTCTTCTTGTTCAGGATGTGGTTGGCGTTCATTTTCTTATGCTTGACCAGGCCGGTCTTTGTCAAAGAAAAGCGCTTGGCAGCACCGCGATGCGTTTTTTGTTTGGGCATGAGAGTTTCCTCCTTCCAGAGATTGTTTATCAGGGCGCGTCTGCGCCCGCATCAGTCCGCTTCAGACGGCTTGGCCGCCTTGGGAGGACGTTCCGCCTTGGTTTTTTCCGCCGGCTTGGGGGCCAGGATCATCAGCATGTGGCGTCCCTCGAGCATGGGCCGCTTTTCGACCACCGCATAGTCCTTCACGCGCTCGACAAAGTCGTTCATGACCTGCACGCCGATTTCCGTGTGGGTGATCTGCCGTCCGCGGAAGCGGATGGTCACCTTGACCTTGTTGCCGTCCTGCAGGAACTTGACGGCGTTCTTGGCCTTGATGGCCACGTCGTTGTCCGCGATGGTGGCGGAGAGCTGAACTTCTTTGATCTCGATGGTTTTCTGGTTCTTGCGCAGCTCTTTTTCACGCTTCGCCTGCTCATAGCGGTGCTTGTCGTAGTCCATGAGCTTGCAGACGGGCGGCTGGGCCGTCGGGACGATTTTGACCAGATCCAGTCCCGCCTCTTCGGCGAGCTCCAGCGCACGCTGCACCGGCAGGATGCCGAGCTGCGCGCCGTCGCCTCCGATCAGGCGCACTTCGCGGTCGCGAATGGCTTCGTTGACTTGCAGTTCCGTGTTGATGTCCACACACCTCCAATAAAAATAAGCGGGCCCGCTGCCCGCTCCATGCACAACGCACCTCAGGGATGCGATCATCATGCCATCGTTCCCGGAAACCGGCGGCGTCCGGAGAGAAGCAGGCAGCTTCTACTTGCAACAGCAAGATATTACCGCATCCCGGCGGGATTGTCAAGCATAATTTTCAATAAAGATCCGGACCTGCTCGTCCCAGAAGGGCCATTCGTGCCCCGCGCCGGGCGTTTCGGCGTGGGTCACGTCCCAGTGCGCGGCCTCGAGGGCGCTGACGAAGGCCCGGTGCTGCGCGTACAGGGTGTCCGCCGTCCCGCAGCTCACGTACAGCCGCGGCTGGTTCCCCTGCGCGGGGCGGGCGAGCAGACGCATCAGGTCCAGCGCGCCGTCGGGCTTTTCGCTGCCCAGGATGCGCCGCCACTGCGCCTGCCGGGCTTCGGGCGCGTCCGGCAGCGTGCGGATGACGTCCACCGCGCCGCTGAAGCTGCCCGCCGCGGCGTACCGCTCCGGATAGGTGAGCGCCAGACGCATGGCGCCGTAGCCGCCCATGCTGAGCCCGGCGACCAGGGTATCCTCCGCCCGGCCGCTCAGCCGGAAGTACCGCTGCATGACCCGGGGCAGCTCCTCGCTGATATAGTCCCAGTAGCGGAATCCGTATGCCTCGTTGCAGTAATAGCTGTTCTGGGCCGCGGGCATGACCACGGCCAGGTTGTGCGGCCCGGCGTACCGCTCCACCGCCGTTTTCCGCATCCAGACCGTGTGATCCCCGTTCATCCCGTGCAGCAGGTACAGGACCTTCGGCGGCCTGTCCGCCGGCCCTTCCGGCAGGATCACGTTGACCGATACCGTGCTCTCCAGGGTACCGGAGTAAAACTGCATCTGTACAAAAGCCATCTCCTTCGCCTCCCTGCCGCCAGTGTACGCGGGACAGCCGGAAATGTCAAGCGGGGCGCTGCAGGGTACGCACTGAAAAAGGGGCTTTCGATGCCTCTTGTTTAAAAGCTGTGAATATGATAAAATACCAGCGCGCAGACGATCTTGCGCGGATCAATCCCGGAGGATGTGGACATGAAAAGAATCGCTTTCTGTCTGGCGCTCCTGCTGATCGCTGGCCTGACAGTCACCGCCTTTGCCGCGACGGCGGAATATACGTTTGACGGGCCGCGCGCGCGGCTGACGCTGGATACCTCGGTCTATGACATGATCCTGACGCCCCAGACCCTTGAAAAGTACGAAAAGTGGCTGACGGATCACGGCATGACGCTGGAGGACACGGCCAACCGGTTCGAGGACGACGGCGTGCTGGTGGAGGCCTATGACAGCGCGAACGGGCGCGTCCTGGTGGTGACCGCGCTGGCGGACGTCAACGCGCGGGAGCTGTTCGACGTCAATGCCCTGGAGGATTCGGAGCGCAAGTACTACCGCCAGTCCCACAGCAACGGCACCTTCTACGGCCTGCAGGGCTATACCTATAATACCGCCCAGTGGAAGAATTACGGGTCCAACCTGGGACGCTTCCTCCGGCTCAAGTACACCCTGTCCATCAGCGGCGAGACGGTCCACCGCGGCTACCAGCGCCGGACCGTGCGCAACGGCTATACGATCACCTTCGACATGCAGGTGAAGGGCCGCGCGCCCAAGGACGCGGACGAGAAGGCTCTGGACCGCGCGGTCAACAGCTTCGCCTTCCTGGAGATCCTGAACTCGCCCGTGGGCGCGTGCAAGCTGACGCTGACGACCCAGCCGGAGCGTGA
Organism: uncultured Eubacteriales bacterium; assembly: GCA_902766515.1. The sequence goes on along the minus strand of CACXEB010000463.1, from coordinate 2,534 downwards.
GGTGACCACGGACACGGTCACCATCGCCGGCAAGACGGAGGCAGGCGGTTCCCTCACCGCGACCGTCATCAGCCTGACGGACAGCAAGACGTCCACCCAGAGCGCGACGGCGGACGGCAAGGGCAAGTTCAAGATGTCCGTCAAGTTTCCCCAGCAGGGGACCTATTCCATCAACCTGCTGGCGGTCAGCCCGGACGGCCGGTCCAGCCAGAAGGCCATGACCGTCATGTACCAGCGGGATTACATCCCCGTCAACCTGTCGACCGCCATTCCGAGCTCCATCAGCGCGAACAGCCTGACGGTCAGCGGGACGACGGTCGCGGGGGTCAAGGTGCAGATCTCGGTGAGCGGCCCGAAGACGATGCAGAAGTCCGTGACGCGCAAGTCCTTCTCCTTCACGGTGGACACCCGGGAGGAGGGCACCTACACGATCCTGCTGACCGTCACCAAAAAGGGCATGAGCCCCCGGACCCTGTCCTTTACCACCGTCCGCAGCATCAGCGACGCGGAACGGCTGGAGCGCGTCAAGAAGAACGCGGAGCAGGTCAAGTACAGCACGCTGCGCAAAAGCATTTCGAAGTACGCCGGGAAGGTGCTCAACCTGAGCGGCTATGTGCAGGAGGTCCGCAGCGCCGGCAGCGAGTACGTGGTGCGGCTGGCGGTCAACCGCAGCGGATCCACCTATAAGGACTTCATCTATGTGATCTGCAAGGAGGACCCCGCCCTGACGATGAACCAGCATGTGCGGGTGTACGGGACGCTGAGCGAGAATCCCTATATTGAGGTGGTCGAAGGCGGCGGGTCATCGGAGTATCCGCGGCTGGAGCTGCTGGCGTTTGAGGAGCTGGACTGAGATGGACATCGCTGTCAGGCATTTTGAAAACCGGGCGGACGGATACCGTTACGCCCTGGAGCAGCTGGAGGCGCTGCTCGGCGCGGAGACCGACCTGACGGCCGGGCTGGCCAACGCTTCGGCGCTGATCATGCTGCTGCTGCCGGACCTGAACTGGGCGGGCTTTTACCGCCTGGCGGGGGACGGGCTGGTCCTGGGGCCCTTCCAGGGCAAGCCGGCGGTCAGCCGGATCGCGCTGGGGGACGGCGTGTGCGGCACGGCGGCGCAGTCCCGGACCGCGCAGTGCGTGCCGGACGTCCACCAGTGCTGCAACCACATCGCCTGCGACCTGTCCTCGGCGTCCGAGGCGGTGCTGCCGCTGTTTGTGCGCGGCGGACTGTACGGCGTACTGGACCTGGACAGCCCGGTGGTCCGGCACTTTACGGAAGATGACCTTGCGGGCCTGCAGCCGCTGGCCCACGCGATAGAGCAATGGATTGAAAAGACAGGAGCGTGACAAGTATGGACGGAACCCCCATGACCGAAGCGAAAAGGAAGACGCTGTTTTCCGGCATTCAGCCCTCGGGCAGCATTACCCTGGGCAACTATATCGGCGCGCTGCGCAATTTTGTGCTGCTGAGCAACGATTATGACTGCCTGTTCTGCGTGGTGGACCTGCACGCGCTGACCGTGCGGCAGGACCCGGCGGCCCTCCGGCGCAACACGCTGTCCCTGGCGGCGCTGTACATCGCGGCCGGCCTCGATCCGGAGAAAAACCTGATCTACTGCCAGAGCCACGTGCCGGAGCACGCGGAGCTGGCCTGGATCCTGAACTGCTTCACCTACATGGGCGAGCTCAGCCGGATGACGCAGTTCAAGGACAAGAGCGCGAAGCACGCGGACAACATCAACGCGGGCCTGTTCACCTACCCGTCGCTGATGGCGGCCGATATCCTGCTGTACCAGACGGACCTGGTGCCCGTCGGCGCGGACCAGAAGCAGCACCTGGAGCTGACGCGCGACCTGGCGACCCGCCTGAACGGGCTGTATCCCAACCTGTTTACCGTGCCGGAGCCCTATATCCCCAAGACCAGCGCGCGCATCATGAGCCTGAGCGAGCCGACACGCAAGATGAGCAAGTCCGACGCGGAGGACAGCTATATCGCCGTGCTGGACACGCCCGATGTGATCCGCCGCAAGTTCCGCCGCGCGGTGACGGACTCCGAGACCGAGATCCGCTTCGATCCGGAAACGAAGCCCGGCGTGTCCAACCTGCTGAGCATCCTGGCGGCGCTTCAGGGCGTCACGCCGGACGAGGCCGCGGCGAAAATGCAGGGCCTCAACTACGGCGCCCTCAAGGAGGCCGCGTCCGAGGCGGTCATCGCGGCGCTGGAGCCCATCCAGGAGCGGTACAAGACGATCATGGGCGACAAGGCCTATATCGAAGGCGTCCTTAAGACCAACGCGGAGCGCGCCCATTACCTGGCGCAGAAGACCCTGCGGAAGGTCTACAAAAAGCTGGGGCTGTACCAGCTGTAATCCAGGCTTCCGCCTGTCCGGTGCACAGCGGAAAACAATCCCAATAGGACCAAAAACACAACGCCCCGCGGCCGTCAGGCTGCGGGGCGCTGCGCTTATGAGTTTTATTGCTCCGTAAACAGGGGCGTGGAATAATACCGGTCGCCGCTGTCGGGCAGCAGCG
>CACXEB010000462.1 GCA_902766515.1 uncultured Eubacteriales bacterium | reverse complement strand
CATGGCCGCGCGGCCGTGCTCGAAGGGATGCAGGTCCACGGTGGTCAGCGACGGGGTGAGGTACGGCGCGAAATACGCGTTGTCGCATCCGACCAGCGCGATGTCCCGCGGCACGCTCAGGCCGCTGCGGTGCAGCTCCCGGAGCGCCCCCAGGGCGGTCAGGTCATTGATCGCGAAAATGGCGGTGGGATATTCCTTCCGCGGCAGGTTGCCCAGCAGGATGCTGACGCCCAGCTCCCCGGCAGGCGGGTTGCAGCCGGTGATCATCACATAGCGCGGGTCCTTCACGCAGTCGAGCCGCTCCCGCTCCTCGTAGTAGGCGTTCTCCCGGATCACGCTGAAGCGCGCGCCCCGGTCGCCGCCGAGAAAGGCGATGCGCCGGTGCCCCAGCATGGCCAGGTGCGCCATGGCCTTGCGCACGCACTGGGAAGGGTCCGCGGTCAGCCGCGCGCACTCGATCCCCTCGATGGGCGGCCCGATGGCCACCAGCGGCATGGCCTGCTGGATACGTTGCAGGCACAGGCGCGTCGCTTCCTGGGACCCGCTGCTTTCCACCGCAAAACCCGCCAGCAGCGCGCCCTTGATGGGCAGGTCCAGCAGGTCCGCCGTCACGGTCTCGCAGCCGGTGCCGTCCGGATAGGAGAGCACCAGCAGCTTATAGCCGCTGCGGGCCGCCTCCGCCGTCAGCCCTTCGCACAGGGACGCGTAATACGGGCTCATCTGCGACGAGAGGACGGCGGCAACGCAGCGCGCAGCATCGTTCGGGCGCGCCGGCTGCGCCGTGCCGGGACGGTAATTCAGTTTTTCCACCGCCGCCCGCACCTTCTGCCGGGCGGCGTCCGACGCGCTGCCGCCGGACAGCACGCGGCTGACGGTAGCGATGGACACCTGGGCCTCCCGGGCGACATCGACGATGGTGGGCTGTTTTTCACTCATGGCCATTCCTTCCTTCCGGGTACGATCAGCCAATGTTCAACGCCCCCAGTATACTACGGAAGCGCCCGCATTTCAATAGAAGAATGAAAATATTTTCATTGATTTACATCAGTTTACAGAAATTTTTGAAAATAATTTCGTTTTTGCTATTGACACATGCGTCATTTGGCGTATAATAGTGCACGAAAGACAAAGCGAACCATTCCCGACCGGAACCCCGTGTAAATTTTTACAGTGAATCAAAACGGCGTGTCCGTTTCGATAAAAATTTTCAAGGAGGATCAACACCCATGAAAAAGCTGCTCGCATTCGCCCTGGCGGCCATGATGCTCGTATCCCTCGCCGGGATCGCCACCGCGGAAGAGACCAAGACCCTGACCATCGTCACCTGGGACGCCAACACGACCGCCTACCTGACGGCGCAGAAGGAAGCCTATGAAGCTTCCCATCCTGGCGTAAAGATCGAATACATCGACGTCTCCTCCCAGGATTACTCCCAGAAGGTCGCCACCATGCTGACCAACGACAAGAGCGACATCTACATGGTGAAGGACATCCCGTCGCTGCTCAACTGGTACGAGACCAACAGCTGCACGGACCTGAACGACTACATCGCCAGCGCCAACTATGACCTGAGCGGCTTCGTCGGCATGGAAGCCTATTACAGCTTCGACGGCCACCAGGTGGCCCTGCCCTTCCGCAGCGACTTCGAAGTCCTCTACTACAACAAGGACCTCTTTGACGCCGCCGGTGTGGCCTATCCGACCAACGACATGAGCTGGGAAGAGTACAAGGAAAAGGCCCTGGCCCTGACGGACGAAGCCAACAACATCTACGGCACCCACTACCACACCTGGCTGTCCACCGCGGTCAACTACACCGTGGCTGACGGCGTCAACACCCTGCTGGACGGCGAATACAGCGACCTGGCTTACTTCTATCAGCTGATCCAGGATCTGGAAGACGCCGGCGCCTGCATGCCCTACAGCGAGATCACCGCGGCCGGCCTGCACTACAGCGGCGCGTTCGGCAACGGCAACATCGCCATGATGCCCATGGGCTACTGGTATGTCTCCACCCTGATCCAGAACATCAACAACGGCACCTACAACATCAAGAACTGGGGCATCGCCGCGATGCCGACCAAGGAAGACGTCAAGGCCGGTTCCACCTTCGGCAACCTGACCGGCGTGATGATCAACAGCAAGTCCGAGCAGAAAGACCTGGCCTGGGATTACGTGGCCTGGCTGTGCGGCGAGGAAGGCGCGAAAGCGACCGCCAGCGTCGGCAACCGTCCTGCCTGGGTTTCTGAAGGCGTGGCCGATGTCATGGCCTCTGTTGAAGGCTTCCCGACGGATGAAGGCTCCAAGGCGGCCCTGCTGCCCACCTTCGTGGCCATCGAGATCCCCGGCTCCCAGTACACCGCGCAGATCAACAGCATCCTGGGTGAAGAGCACAGCGCGATCATGACCCGCGAAATCTCCATCGAGGAAGGCATTGAGAACATGAACGAGCGCGTGGGAGACGTCCTCGGCAAATAAAGCCCGGATCCGGCTCACGCAATCCATCAGGGCGGGAAGAGCGACTCACCTCGCTCTTCCCGCTCCTTTGTTTCCCGGCAATGACAGCATGCGAAGCATAAAGGAGGCGCCACCATGGACAAAGCGCTCGCCCCCGCGGGGCAGAAACCCAAGAAATACCGAATGAGCAAGCTGGAGCGGAAGAATACGCTCATCGCCTACTCTTTCCTGGCGCCGAATTTCATCGGCTTCGCCGTGTTCACCCTGATCCCGGTCATCCTGTCCGTCGTCATGTCCTTTACCGAATGGAAGGGCGGCGACCTGTCCACCATGCGTTGGATCGGCCTGGACAACTACGCCACGATCTTCAACACCGCCAAGGTCTCCAGCAAGATGGCGGAGCTGGGCTTCTTCGGCGGCCTGGATTATTTCTTCAACCGGGTGGACCTGGGCATCGCGCTGAAGAACACCGTATTTTACACAGTGGTCACGGTGCCGCTCTCCCTGATCTGCGCCATCGCGCTGGCGCTGGTGCTGAACCGGGCGGTCAAGGGCGTGGTCGCCTTCCGCGCCATCCTGTTCTTCCCCTATGTCGCGTCCATGGTGGCCATCTGCGTCTGCTGGAACTTCATGCTGATGAAAAACGGCCCGGTCAACCAGCTGATCGCCCCCGTGCTGAAGCTGTTCGGCACCAGCTTCAACAAAAGCTGGACGGCGGACAGCACCATGGCGATGTGGGCCATCGTGCTGGTCAGCGTCTGGCGCAACATGGGCTATTACATGATCATCTACCTCGCGGCGCTGCAGGGCGTGCCCCGCGAGCTGTACGAAGCCGCCACCGTCGACGGCGCCAACAAGTGGCAGCAGTTCTGGAGCATCACCCTGCCCCAGCTGCGGCCCACCACGTTCTTCGCGTCCATCATGCTGATCATCGGCTGCTTCAAGATCTATGACACCGTGGCCATCATGACCAACGGCGGACCTGGCCGCGCCACCAAAATGCTGGTCATCTACATCTTCCAGGAAGCGTTCACCAACTTCCATTACGGTATCGCCAGCGCCATCTCCATGATTCTGCTGGTCATCGTGCTGCTTGTCACCATCATCCAGTTCAGCCTGGAAGGCAAGTATTCCAATAATTGAGAAAGGAGGTCCTCACCATGTCCCAGACCGTTCTTAGCCCCCGCGGCCGGAAAATCCCCATCGGCAAAATCATCCTGTATATCGTGCTGGTCGCCCTGTCCGCGTTTACGCTGATCCCCTTCGTGTGGATGATCTCCTCCTCCCTCAAGCTGGACCGCGAGGTATTCTCCTACCCGATGAAATGGATCCCCGAGGTCTTCCACTGGGAAAACTACAGCCTG
>CACXEB010000461.1 GCA_902766515.1 uncultured Eubacteriales bacterium | reverse complement strand
ACATAACAGATAAACGGTTTTTCAGGAAACCGCTCCTCCCGGTGCTGTTCCAGCCGGGCATCATAATCGCACAGCAGATAGATGGCCTTTTGAGTCAGCCATTCCTCCTGCGCGTCGTCCCGCAGCCCCGGGCAGACGATCGTATACGAGATGATTGCCTGGCCGGCGGGTGCTTCCGGAGCCGTCTGTGTCCAAAGGCCGATTACGCCGTTTCCCACGGTCGGAAGCACAATATCGCTGTCCGGATCGGCGAACAGGGTATTGCTGCTGTACGTATGGCTCACCAGGGAAGACAGCGGAGCGGTCAGCCAGTCCACCTTCATGACCGTGCCCCTGGCGGTGGGAAAACCGTACCGGGCCATGACCGGCTCATCGATGGGCGTATATGCCGCGTCCTCCGGGAAGGGCTCCCGGCGGTCAAACGGCGCGAATGCATCATCCAGCATGCGCAGGAACGCCGAATACTGATCGAAGCGGCCGAACAGCACCGACAGGGAGTTGGAAGGCTGATAATACCGCTGATACCAGGTGTTCAGGCCGTCCAGGGTCAGGTCCGCCGGCGCGTCGGCGCCGCCCATCTCGTCCAGGCCGACAGATGCACCCGGAAACGCCGCCCGGCAGGCGTTCAGCTTCGCCGCGCACTCAAACGCCAGCGCGTTACCGGGTACGGAAGGATTCGTGAAGCCCTCCGTCAGCCCGGGAATCACCAGCGTTAAGATGTCGTTTGTCTCTGTTTTCCCACCGACCGCTTCCCGGAACATGGCTTCATCGTCCAGGCCGGACGGACGAAGGCATCCCGCGACCATCTGAGCGGCCATGGCCAGCAGCTGCTCCTCCGTGAGATCAGTCTCCTTTGAATAGTAATCCTGGCTTCTGGAGGTCAGCTGATAGGACGTCATGCGGTTGGTCAGCAGAATATCCGGGTACGATTCCGTACCGGCCGCCGCCTGCAGTCCCGCCCCGATCATCCGCCGCGTCACGTCAGGCGCGCCGGCATCGTCGACCGGCCGGGTCCGGAAGGTCAGAGCAAAAAGCCGGTTTTCCGTCCCATTGGCCACGTAAAGCACCTCCGCACCAGTCCGCTCATGCTCGAACAGGACCGTCTGCGAATGCAGGGGCTCGTAGGAACAGACTTCCCGCACCGCAAAGCCGTGAATGACCTCGCCCACGGCGGGCAGCCGCTCCTCCGCGCGGGCAGGCGCCTGCGCGCCGCCGGCCAGGACCAGCGCCGCCGCCAGACAGACAGCAAGAGCCCTGATCATATCCGTTCCTCCTTACACCTCGATGATATAGCGCTCGTACGCGTTGATGATCTCCGTCCCGCCGCGGGTCATGCGGCGGGGGATGTCGCTGTCGTAATTCATATGGACATGGCCGTGCAGCCAGTAGCGCGGCTGGTAGCGGTCCATCATGTCCAGGAAGCAGTCGAAGCCCTGGTGCGCCAGGTCCTGCCGGTCGCCGCAGCCGGTCGGCGCGGCGTGGGTGACGATGACGTCCACGCCCCTGCTTTTGCGCAGCGGCCGCCGCATCTGACGGATGCGCCGACGCATCTGCTGCTCGGTATACTGATAGGTGGGGCTGTTGTACTGCTTGCAGCCGCCCAGGCCCGCAAACCGCACGCCCCGGTAGGTAAAGACGATGCCGTCGATGTTCTCGCATCCTTCCGGCGGATGCGTCACATAGCCCTTGTCATGGTTTCCCGGGACATACAGGACCGGTTTGTTGGTCATGGTCACCAGGAATTCCAGGTACTCCCGTTTCAGGTCGCCGCAGGAGATGATCAGGTCCACGCCCTCCACCCGTTCCGGGCGGTAGTAGTCCCACAGCGCCGCGCATTCGGTATCCGACACCGCCAGTACCTTCATGACTCACTCCTCCGTCGGCTTCTCAGTCCGGGGCAGCGCCAGCAGCCGCGTCGTTTCACGCGACATCTCCAGCACGTCCTCCGGTTCCGGGAGGCTGCCGGTCACATGCTCGCTCAGCCAGTTCATCTGCATGATTTCGATGGGCGTGATCCAGCTTTCCCCGTCCAGGCGAAGCTTTCCCTGCTGGTCCCGCATCGGGGTCAGGAACGGCTGGAAGGTTCCGGCCACCAGCCCGCTGCGCAGGATGGCCGACAGCTGCGCGATGCCGTCCGGCAGCATGTCCGCCAGCCGGACGTTGATGACGCCGCCCTTGAGGCCCCACCAGTAGTTGACCGACGGCGCTGTGTCCTCCTGTCCCCAGCCGCCGTCCAGGATGCTGCGGACGATCTTGGTATACATGCGCCCCCAGTTCCAGACCTCCTCCGCCAGGGACTGGAGTGATCTTTCCCCGACCCGGAACAGGCCGGATCCGTCCGCCAGCGAGGGGATGGTGCCCGGCTGCGCCGTGATGATCCTGACCCCGTCCCGGCGAAGCGTCTCCAGCGGATCGCCCGGCATGGAGGACCATTCCAGACGGATTTTCGCGTCCGGGCAGGTCAGCCGGGCCCCCAGCGCAAACGCGTTGATGGCCGCCGGCACGCCGAGGATCGGGTACTTCGCGATGCAGCCGATCGGCTCGCCCTGGCACAGCGTGCCGGCAATGGCGCCGAGCACGAACTTGGCCTCGTAGACGCGGCCGTAATACGTCCGGATGCCTGAGTACGGCACGGACAGCGCGCAGACCAGCACCTTGACCGACGGATGCAGCGCGGCGATGCGGCGCGCCGGGCCCATCAGCAGCGGCGCGGTGACAAACACCACCTGGGCGCCGTCGGATACGGCTTCGTCCATTATCTCATCCGCGGTCTCGCGGCTGGTGATGTAGGTCCTCACCTTCACCTGGTTTTCATAGGCCGTCTCCAGCTGCTGCCGGCCCTCATCGTGCGCGGCCACCCATGCGCTCTCCTCCGGGGAGGCCGAATAGATGAACGCGATGTGCAGGGACGACGGCCGGCTGAGATCGTCCAGCAGCTGGCGGACGATCCCCTTCTCCTGCACCTCAGGCGCGGTGGAGATATGGGATTCCTCCGGCTTCGTACCATCGCGCTCCAGGTCCGGCAGGATCGCGGTGATCAGCTTGAGCAGCCGGGCGTCATCCGTCTTCAGCAGCTCATCCGCCGAGTATACCTCCAGGCACTGGAGCATCACGTCGCTCACGGACTGGTCCGGCAGCCTCTGCAGCAGGCGCTCGTCCGCCACCCTGCTGAAACGCAGGAACAGGGACATGAACAGGGCCTTCTCGTCGTGCGTCCAGACGTGGTCCGGCGCATAGCCCAGCCGGTCCAGCAGCCGTCCATACCGCCCGGGGACGGTAAACTGGACGGTGTACAGTCCCGTCATTTTATAGAAATGGATGAATTCGTAGTATGCGCGGACTTCGGGCGCGTCCGACCACACGGGCATGATGCGCGTCACGTCCGCCGAGATCGTCAGCGCGCCGAGGCTTTTCAGCACGGACACGCGCTTGTGGCCCTCGATCACGTAAAAGCGGCCCATGAACTCCATGCACTTGATCGCGTCGCGGATGCCGCCCAGGTCCAGCTGCGCCTCGCACAGGTTGATCCATTTGGCGGCGAACTCCGAGTTTTCCGGCAGGATGGGCATATAGTTGCCCGCGAAGGCCGCCTTGCGGCCGGAGGTCAGGGTGCCCGTTACGAGGGACAGGGGAATCTCGATCGTCCCCAGCAGCTGCTGGCCGGAGGTCTGGGTCTCGTTGCTGATATCCTCAAGGACCACGGGATAGGGGCTTTTATGCTGCGCGGACATCATATTATAATACTTGAGGCCCGCTCTCAGGGCGTTGTGATACTGTTGAATCGCGTCTGTTCTGGACATGCAATCTCCTCTGTTTCTGCAAAATGCGGCTGCTTGCCAGCCGCTGGGTATATTCGCTGCGGATCCGGTTTTTCCTTGCTGAACGCAAAAAAACAGTGCGCAGGCCCAAAACGCTTGCGGGATATGGCCGGATTCTGTATAATATGGACAAAACCTGAGGAATGGGGGCTGCACCGATGAAAAAGCTCTGCCTGACCCTGCTGCTGCTCTGCCTGGCCGCCGCCGCGCGGGCGGACTGCCTCACCCTGCCGTCGGATACGCAGGTCGTGGAAGCGCAGGCCTTTTCCGGCGACGCGAGCGTGACCGAAGTGATCCTGCCTTCACGGCTCCGGCGGATCGAAACCCAGGCCTTCACCGGCACTTCGCTCCGGGCCGTCACCCTGCCCGCGTCGCTGGAATTCATCGCGGACGACGCGTTTGACCCGGCGGTCGCCTTCCGCGTCACTTCGGGCAGCTATGCCGCCCAGTGGGCGCAGGATCTGGAAAAAACCATCCTCGACGGACCGGAGCTGCCCGACGGCGTGACGTATGACATCATCGCATCCGGCGCGGACCGCTATGCGGTCATCACCGGCTATACCGGCGAAGAAACCGAGCTCGTCCTGCCGGACGCCCTGCCGGACGGCACGGTCATCCGGGCCATCGGCGAAGAGGCGTTCCTGTACAATGACCAGCTGACGGCCATCCGGCTGCCGGGGCAGCTCAGTTCCATCGGCCGCCAGGCTTTCCAGGGCTGCACCGCCCTGCTGTCGGTCGGGATCCCCGACAGCGTGGAGGAGATCGGCGATTCCGCCTTCTTCGACTGCGACCAGCTGCGCGTCCTCGTCCTGCCCGCCCACCTGACGTCCTGCGGACAGGCGGCCTTCGGCAGCTGTGGCCGACTCCTGGAGGTCAGCATCAGCGCCGAGGCCGACCAGGCCGGGCAGGCCTTCATCAATGACAGCGCGATCGAAACGATCCATTACCTGAGCGGCGCCGGCGGTACCGTGCCCGAATGGACGAGCATGTCCGGCCGTATGGAACGCGTCTGCGCCGACCGCCTGCAGACCGTGACTTTCGAGGCCGGCCTCACCGCGATCGGCGACGGCGTATTCAACACCGGCGATGACTTTCTCATGCTGCGCGAAATCGTCCTGCCCGACACGCTTCGCCGGATCGGGGAGCGCTGCTTCAACGGCCTCGCCCACCTTGAAACGGTCAGCTTCCCGGCCGGCCTGGAGGCCATCGGCAGCGATTCCTTCTGCCAGTGTACATCCCTGCCCCTGCCCAGCCTGCCGGGCGTGACGCTCGGCGAAAACGTGTTTACGGACTGTCTGATGCCGGAAGACTGACCCTGTACAGCCGGTCCACCGGGCAGCGGGAGGGGTTGGCAGGATCCATGTACGGGACCGCCGCCGACTCGAAAACGACCCACACCGCACCGTCCGCGGCACAGAGGCACTCGGTCATCGGCGGCGCAATGATCCGGTCCGTCTGGCGGCTGTTCAGCAGGCACCAGACCGGCACGGCGGTTCCGTCGATATCCACGGTCATGTCCGGTTCTGAGAGGCGCGGATCCGCATACACCTGCAGGGTGGACGAATTGCCGCGGCCGTAGGAGAGGCTGAGCCAGACCCGGCCGTTCAGCGCCGTCATGCCCTGGACGCGGTCCGGTGTCGCGAGGATCACATCCGGCCTGGCGCCGGCCGCCGGCCCTTCCCCCGCCGGCGTCAGCCGGTAGCCGCACAGCCACGCGCCCAGCGTCTCGCCGTTCAGGCGCAGGTGGTGCGCCGGGTCCGTCGTGTAATTGCTGCCGTGGCGGAACTCGCCGACCCACAGCATGCCGTCCTGACAGCTGCAGTACGACGCGTTGTTGGGCACGGGGATTTCCGCGTCAAAAGCGCAGGCCGCGCCCGGCGCGGCCCCAAGGAAGCGGTCCAGCGGCAGGCGGAACAGCCTGTGCTGATTGGAAAGGTACAGCGCCCCGCCCGCGGCGCACACCCCGCCGGCGTGGCCGGTATAGGGCGTGCCGTCGGTATTCCGCAGCGACACCTGCCGGCGCACCGCGCCGCTGTCCGCGTCCACCGCGATCAGCGCGCTGGCGCGGCCGTCCGTATGGTACCCCGCGAACACAAACCAGCGCTGCGGTTCCAGCCAGGCAATCCCCTGGGGCACAAACCCCTCCGTAAGGCCGGGGATCAGGACCCCCGGGGCGCTGACCGCCGCGAAATCCGGATACCGGGCCACGCTCGCCGCACTGTCCGTCACGGACACCGCCGTATAGACGTCCGGCTGCGGCACGCCCGTCAGGGCCGCCCACAGCAGGACCGCAATCGTCAGCCAAACATGCACAGTCCCATTCACCTCATCCCATCATTGCTTTCCCAAGGGAAAAGTACTATAATCAGGCCATCATCCCCGCGTCCGTCCGGGGACGCGACAGACGGACAGCCTCCGCAGGGACCGCCGGCAGCGGTTTCCGGGGCTCTGGAGATCCCCATGGCAAACACGATCAAGATTCACGCGCCCCATGTCCGTATGATCGCCCACCGCGGCGTCAGCGGCCTTGAGAAGGAAAACAGCGCCGCCGCCTTTGTCGCGGCCGGCAACCGGTCCTACATGGGCATCGAGACGGACGTGCACCGCACGCTGGACGGCGAGTTCATCATCATCCATGACGATACGACAGGCCGCGTCTCGCCCGACGCGCTGCCGGTGGAAGGATCAAGGTACGCGCTGCTCCGCCAGCTGCATTTGAACGGCGTCGACGGCGGCCCCGGCCGTGCCGACCTGGTGCTGCCCTCCCTCCGGGAATACGCGGGCATCTGCCGCCATTATGAGAAGGTCAGCGTCCTGGAGCTCAAGAACCACTTTGTCCCGGACGACGTCCGCCGCATCGTGGACATCATGCGCGAGGAGGGCCAGCTGGAGCAGACCATTTTCATTTCCTTCGACCTGCTCAACATGATCACCCTGCGCAGCCTGCTGCCCGACCAGCCGCTGCAGTTCCTGACCGGCTGGTACGCGCCCTTCCTGCCCGACACCCTCACAAGGTACCGCTTGGGCCTGGACATCCGGTACACGGCGCTGACCGCGGAGATCGTCGCCGACCTGCACAGCAAGGGCATCGAGGTCAATTGCTGGACCGTCAATACAGCCGAAGAAGCCGAGCGTTTAGCCGGCTTCGGAGTCGATTATATCACGACCAATATTCTGGAGAATGACTGATCAGCCCATCCCGATGCCTTCGCACCAGAAGGAATTGCGGATGATCTCCCCGTAGAAGGTGAACTCATACTGCCGCTCGCCGGGGAAGGTCAGCGTGATGACCCGCATGACGTCCGCCCCTTCCGGGCAGATATACAGCACGTAGGCGCCGTCCGTTTCCGCCGTGAAATGGCCGAGGGCCGGCTCCATGACGATGGCTGCTTCCGGGTGCAGGGCCGCGTACTCCGCCCGCGCGGCGGACAGCGGGTCCTCTCCCATCGCGGCAACCGTCTGGATGGTCAGGGACGCGTCCACGCCGTCCGCGGCATAGGTGTCCACGCCGTCCTCCGACTGCGACAGGCTCAGGAAGGTGGGCAGGTTGACCTCATAATCCTCGCCAAGGGTCAGCTCCCACTCGTTCAGCGCGCCGTCCAGCCAGTCCGGATACGCCGTCATGGACACCAGCCGGTAGCCCAGCGGCGATTCCGCGTCCTGCTCCAGGACGATCAGCGCGGTCCGGATCCATGTGATGCAGTCCTCCGGGATCAGGTCCATCGCCTCACCGAAATAGGCGATCGCCATGTACAGGTCCGCCAGCACGGTCACCCGGCCGCCCTCCGCCCAGGAGGAGAAGATATAGGCGCCGCCGGCGGCTTCCATATCCACCTCGGTGATGTCAAACGCGAGGCTGTTTCCCGTCCGCGTGATGCACGGGCAGGACGGGACGTCCGGCACGGACGCCGGCACGCTGAACAGGTGGCTGAGCAGCCCGTTCAGCTGGTCAGCGTCCGCCGTTTCCGTGCCGTCGGTCGGATCGCCGTCCGCGTTGGGCAGGACGTGCCGGCCATAGCCCAGCAGCAGCACGCCTTCCGCGAGCTCCTGGGGAATGGGCTCCCCTTCCGCCACACTGTAGACATCTCTCAGCAGGGCCGCGCCGCCGAACAGGGACGCGGCCGTTTCAATGGTCAGGTCCGCCCCGGCCGCCTGCCGCACATCGCGGCAGGGCGCGGCAAGGGCCGACATGCTCATGCACAGACAGGTCAGGGCGATCAACGCCGCAAGCAGTTTACGCATCCCGTATATACCTCGATCCCTCTTTTTTGCCGTCACGCGATGTCCAGCGCGATTTCCATCATCTGCGTGAAGGTCTCCCGCACTTCCTGCGGGGTGCAGCTTTCCCCGGTATAGGGGTTGTCCGAAATGGTCAGGAGCGCCAGCGCGTTCTTGCCCGCGCGGGCCGCGTTCAGGTAGAGCGCGTAGGCTTCCATTTCCACCGCCAGGACATGCAGCTTCTGCAGCACATCCGTCTGTTTGTTTTCCTCATAGAAGGTGTCCGACGAATACACAGCCCCCACCCGCATGGGAATGTTGCGGGTCTCCGCCACGGCCACGGCGCGGCTCAGCAGGTCGTAGGACGCGCAGGGCGCGAGGTTGCCGCGGAAGCAGAACTGGTCGCCGTAGGCGGAATTGGAATACGCGCTCATCGCGGCGACGACGGAGCGGATCCGGAGGGTTTGGTCGATGATGCCGGCGGACCCCACGCGGATGATGTTCTCCACCCCGTACACGTTGTACAGTTCATAGGAATAGATGCCGATCGACGGCATGCCCATGCCGGAGGCCATGACGGATACCCGTTTTCCCTTGTATTCGCCCGTGTAGCCCTGGATGCCGCGCACGTCGTTGACCAGCTTCCGGTGGTCCAGGTACGTTTCCGCGATAAATTTTGCCCGGAGCGGATCTCCCGGCATCAGGACAGTCTGCGCGAAATCCCCCGGCGCGGCGGTGTTGTGCAAAGTAGCCATCGTATGACCTCCTTCAAATCATTTGAAATCATCAGAATGGATTGTCCGGGCCGCGGTTCTGCCCGCGTCCCCGCTAGGATACAGCATATCACAGAACAGCCGGTTCGTCAAAGCCCCGGCGAGGGGGTAGAAGGATTTTTACAGTAACAAACCTCAGTTCAGCCTGACCCTCAGCCGCTGGATGGGCGTGAGCTTTTCGTCCATCGCCTCCCAGGCGGCTTCAAAGGGCTCCGTCCGGATAGGTTTCTGGCCGTAGACGCGGGCGCTGTAGGCGGCGGCCATCTCCCGCAGGGGCAGGTCCGGCAGCTGCCGGGCGGCCATTTCATAATAAGCGATCAGCGTTTCGTCGGGGCGGCGCGGCCGGATCAGGAGGGCCAGGGCCTTGTCCATGGCCGTGCACAGGATGTCGGCGGCGCGGCGCGGATGCCTCCGGGCGCGGCGCAGCGGATCCATCAGGGCATACAGCACAACGCAGCCGGCCAGCAGCAGGATCAGCAGGAGCGCGATCAGCAGCGCCAGGTTCGGACCGGCGGGCGGTTCCTCCGGCGGCTGTTCGTCCGGCGGTTCGGTTGCCTGCGCTTCCGGCAGATCCGGTTCGGGCGTCGGTGAGGACGTGGGCGTCGGCGCGACGACATCCAGCGGCTGGTCGTCCGGCGGCGCCGGGGAAGGCGTGGGCGTACTGTTGCTGTCATCCGGCGGCGGCACGTCCCCATCCCTGTCGTCCTGCTCATGGCCGGGCGTGGCGTCCAGCGTGAGCCAGCCGAAGCCGTTCAGGTAGATCTCCACCCACGCGTGGGCATGCGCGGAGGTCACCCGCGCGTAGCCGTTTTTGTCCGGCATGGCGAGGTAGCCCGTCACATATCGGGCCGGGATCCCCTGCATCCGGCACAGGACGGCCAGCGCCGTGGCAAAGTAGGTGCAGTACCCCTTCTGCTCCCGGAACAGGAACCAGGTGGCAAAGTCCACGTTGTCGGGCGGCTCGGCCACATTCAGGCTGTAGGTGTAGTGTTCACGCAGGTAATCGCGGATCGCCAGCGCGCGCCGGTACGGCGTTTCCTCGCCGTTCGCGGCCCGGGTGGACAGGGCGTAGACCTCGTGCTGCATATGCGCAGGCAGCTGGGTATAGGTCTTGGCGATCTCCGCGTAGCGGGTATCCGCCACCGCCTGGGCCGCCTCAACCATGCTTGCCGTCGCCGGGCTGTCGGACGGCAGGCGCAGGTAGGTAAAGGCATAGCTGTCCCCCGCCTGCAGCTCGCGGGTCAGGAACATTTCCGAGCCCGCGTTGTAATACGGCGTCATGTGGCCGGCGCGCATCTCAAGCGAGCGCAGGCGCTGCGGCACAAACAGGGTCGTGGCGCCCGCGGACAGGATATGCACGGTCGCGCTGTCCATCGTCAGCTGCGCATTGGTCAGCGGCAAGTATTCGTCAAACAGCTGCCGCCGGTAATTCTGTGTCAGCAGATCCGCGTACAGGTAGCGGCGGACGGAGAGCGTATCCTCCCAGATGAGGCCGTTATAGCTGTTCATGGGGATGCCGCGCAGGTACAGGGTATAGGGCGTGGAGACCTCCATCACCGCATGTTCCTCGTCCGGATGCGCCGGACCGCCCAGGCGCGGCGACATATCGCTGCCGTGGGGCAGGAAGCCTTCCGTCTCCAGCGTAAAGCCGCTGCGGGTATTGTCATCGCTGGCGGGCAGGTATTCCTCGATCGTCCGGTATACCTCCTCCGCCGTTTCCCTGAGCGCCGGGGTCTCCGGCAGGGTGCGCGGCATCAGGAGGGCGGACAGGGCGACCGCGGCCAGGGCGACCAGCAGCGGCCAGAGGGTCAGCCGGGTATCATCGCGCGCGATGCCCGTCAGGATGCCCGCGATGCAAGCGCCCGCGCCGATCAGCGCCTGGGCGTTGACGGCCCCGGCGAGCCGCGAGCCCAGCAGGATGCTGGCGGCCGCGGCGAAGGACAGGGCCATGCCCGGGATCTCCATGAGGACCAGCGCGCCGCACAGGGCCGTCATCACCACGGGCAGCACGATGTTCAGTACTTCCCGGTAGGGCGGCAGCGCGGCGGACAGCAGGTCACCGTACACCCAGAAGATGCGCAGGCCCTGCGCCAGCTCCCGGAGGGGGCCGATATTGGCGCAGCCAAGGCCCAGGAGGATCGCAGCCGCCGCGTAAACCGCCAGCGACCACCGGCGGAGGAAGACATGCAGCAGGCTGACTGCCAGCGCCGTGACCGCTGCCGCCAGGGCAGCCGTCCCCAGATCCGCCCGGCCGTACAGGGCCGCCAGGATCAGTACGGAAAGCCCGCCGCCGGTCAGGAAGGAGACCAGCGCGCCGGTCAGGCCCCCGGCCAGGCGTTCAGGCAGCCGGCGTGACATAGCACACCTCCACCTGGGCCTCCTGCATCCGACGGATATAGGGAAGCCACACAGGGTTTTCCGCGTCAAACGTAATCACGTAATACCGCACGTTCGGTCCCATGCGGCGGAAGGACAGCGCCAGGTCGGTCAGCATCGGATCCAGCCGCGGCGAAACGATCACGACCGCGCCGCTGCGGCGGACGCGCTTGAGCTCCTGGCTCAGGACGCGCGCGAACGGCTCTTCCGACCGGAAGGGCTGTTCCGCCAGCAGCTCCTGGAGGGCCAGCAGCGACTGGGCGCGCTCGGCCGAAAACTCGGTCGGGTTTTCCCCGTACAGCGGCACGCGCACGGGGCTGCCGTCATGCAGCTGCATTTCCGCCACGGCGACCACCGTCTCGCACAGCGCGTCCCGGAGCAGCGCCTCCCGGTCGCGCGCCGGCTGTTCAGGCATGACGGCGCAGTCGGTCAGGATCAGCGTGTCCCGGGGCATGGGCGTCTCATACCGGCGCACCAGCAGCTCCCGCTTGCGGGCGGTCAGCTTCCAGTGCACCCGCTTCATCGGGTCGCCCGGCTGCCAGCTGCGGACATCGTCCGGCAGGGAAGGGTCCTCGTTGGCGCGCCGGAGCGCCGTCATCGCATCCTCGCTCTGGGCAAAGGTCAGCTTCGCAATCGAAAAAGGCCGGGGCAGGACCAGCATCCGCCGGGCGGGCGCGGTCCTGAGCCGTACCTTCAAAATGCCAAAACAGTCCGTAAGCGTCGCTTCACGGACTTCCATCGGATAAGTGCCCACATGGGGGGCGGACAGCGTCCAGCTGTGCCGTCCGCCGCGCAGCGGCCTCGGCTGCAGCGTATGGACCTGTATGCCTTCAGACGTCTCGCAGACCGCCGTCAGCGGTCCCACCGGCAGCAGCGGCACCCGGCCCATGCGCAGCACCATGCCGACCGCCGCGCCGCGCAGGACCTCGCCGCTGTCGGTTTCCAGGCCGACCGCCATGGCGCGCTTCGCCCACAGCACGCTCGCCACGCAGTACAGCATCGTCAGGAGCACGGACAAGGCTGCCAGGCACAGCAGGTGATAGCTGAGGGCCAGGCCCAGGGCCATGAGCACGCCGGCGCAGATCAGTATGATGACAGCGCTGACGGTCATACACGCCTCTTGACCGGCACGCTGACCCCGTTGATCAGTTCATCCAGCAGCGCGTCCGGGCTGATATCCTTCATGCGCGCCTCGGGCGTCAGCTGGACGCGGTGCGACAGGACCGGCTTGACCAGTTTTCGCACGTCGTCCGGCAGCACATAGTCCCGGCCGCTCAGCAGCGCCAGGGCCTGGGAAGCCTTCAGCAGCGCGATCGCGCCGCGCGGGGACACACCGAGGCTCAGCATCGGGTGCTGGCGCGTCGCAGACGCGATCTGCGCGATGTACGCCCGCAGTTCAAAGCTGGAGTACACCTGCGGCAGCAGGTCCTGCAGGCGCAGGATATCCTGGGCGGCGCAGACCGCCTTCAGGCCTGTGAGCGGTGGCTGGCCGGCCGTGGTATACCGCTCCAGGATGTCGATTTCTTCGTCGATCGTCGGGTAGCCGAGCGACACGCACAGCAGGAAACGGTCCAGCTGCGCCTCCGGCAGCGGATAGGTGCCGGCGAACTCCACCGGGTTCTGCGTCGCCATGACCAGGAAAGGCTGGGGCAGCGCGTGCGTCACGCCGTCAACCGTCACCTGCCGCTCCTCCATCGCCTCCAGCAGGGAGGACTGGGTCTTGGGCGAGGTGCGGTTGATTTCATCCGCCAGGACGATCTGGCTCATGACCGCGCCCTGCTTGAACTCCATCTGGCCCGTGCCCATGTTCAGCATCGTATAGCCCGTCACATCGGACGGCGTCACATCCGGTGTGAACTGGATGCGGCTGAAGGTACACGAAACAGAACGCGCCAGCGCGCCGGCAAGCGTAGTCTTGCCGACACCCGGCACGTCCTCCAGCAGGATGTGGCCCTTGCAGATCAGGGCGATGAGCATGAGCTCGATCGCCTGATCCTTGCCGACGATGACCTGCCGGATATTCTGCTGCAGACGGTAGGCTAATGCGCGCGCGCCTTCCGTATCCAAACTCATAGCCACTTACTCAAACACGTTTTCCGCGCCGGGGGTCGGCGTATCGCAGTAGGCCCACGTGCCGTCCGCCTTCAGGGCATAGGACACGTCCTTGGTCTGCTGGTCATACCGCACGATGTCCAGGATGACGTCCTGGTAGGAAACGACCACCTTTTCGCCGTCCGCGCTCAGCTTGAACGCCACGTGGATTTCCAGGGTGCCGTCCGCCAGCGTCTCCACCTTTTCATAATCGGTGCAGAAGATCACCAGATAGGCGCCCTTGGCCAGCTTCGTCCCCTCCGGGAAGGTGAACTTCTGGAGGTTTTTCTTGCCGTCGGACAGGTTGAGGCCGCTCAGGTCGATGTCGTCATCCGACGCGTTGAACAGCTCGAACCAGTCGCAGGACTTGCCCTTGCTGTCACGGATGGTCTTGCCGTTGGAAGCCATGATCTCAGTGATCTTGATCTGGCCGAAATCACGGGTTTCCGCCAGGGCGGACACGGCGCCCAGCACCAGGCAGGCGCAAAGCATCAGGGGAACCAGTCGCTTGATCATCTTCATTCGAAATACCTCACTTTTCATCATTGTAATATAATTTGACAGGAAATATCATAAGGCTTACCATTAGGATTACTATTCAGAGATAAATATCCCGCTGGTCAGCGGCACCCTCAGCTGTTCTCGGAGGCACGGAATCCCGGAGTCCGCCGGTTCATCCGGCGGATGGCGAAGCCACCCGCAGGGCGATGGGATGAGAGTGTCGCAGAGGACGTGGCGGGGAAGGTGTCGGAGGGGCACCCTCCGACTGTAATCCGCAGCAGCGGCATGTACGGTGCGAGGACCAAACGGCGTCAGCCGTTTGTACCTT
>CACXEB010000460.1 GCA_902766515.1 uncultured Eubacteriales bacterium | reverse complement strand
GAGCCCAGTAGTCCTGGCCGATGCCGTTGGTGCCGAACCAGAATTCGCCATTGGGGGGAATATAGGCGCGGTTCAGCGGGTCGGGCGCCATGTTGATGTCATATTTCCCGATGGCGCTGGCGATGAAGGTGAAAATGAACAGCAGGATAAAGATGATGCTCATGATCACGGCGGACTTCTTTTTGAGGAAGTTGGCCCAGACGCTTTTCCAGTAGGAATAGTTGGAATATCCGGTCTTTTCGGCGTCCTGCGCGTGGTATTCCGCAAACTGGAAGAGCTGGCTTTCCGGCATCCGGCTGCGCGACTTGGGATACTCGCGGCCCATGGGCCGCTCCTTGTGGGGCTCCGTATCCACCTGGGAATAGTCGACCTTCAGGTCGACGACCGGTGCTTCCATTTCCTGGACTGTCTTCTGATGCTTCTTTTTGTTACTCATCAGCGCACACCTTCCTTTCCGGTCAGCTTGATGCGGGGATCGATGATGGTCATCAGCAGATCGCCCAGGAACACGCCCAGGATGCCCATGGTGGCGTACAGCAGGACGATGCCCTGCACCAGGTTGAGGTCATAGCGGCTGATGGCGTTCGTCAGCTCCGGACCCATGCCGGGCACGGCGAAGAAGCGCTCTACCAGCAGGGAGCCGCCCACGGTCAGCAGGATGGAATAGGGCAGGTACTGCGCCAGCGGCACGAAGGCGTTCTTCAGCACGTGGCGGAACATGACCTTCCGGTCGCTCAGGCCCTTGAGCTTGGCCAGGCGGATATAGTCCTTGTTCAGCTCGTCCACCATGTACCGGCGCGTCCACAGCATGTAACCGGCGGTGGAGCCGATGGACAGGCAGACGATCGGCAGGACCATCGTCTTCCACGGCTCCGCGGCGGTGGCGTCGTAGCGCATCGGCAGGCTGAACAGCGCCGCGCCGCCGATCATGATGATTGTGTAGATGACCAGGTGGGGCACCGCGTTGACCAGCACGGTGTAGCCCGTGCCGATATGGTCGAAGATGCCGTCCTTGTACCGGGCCTGCAGCACGCCCAGCACCACGCCCAGGACCAGGGAGATGGCCAGCGAGATCATGCCGATGGACATGGATACGCCCATCTTGGTGGCGATGACGTCGGTCACGTACTGGCCCTTTTCGAGGCGGATGCTCTTGCCCAGGTTGAAGGCCAGGCTGACGCGGTAGCCGTCCTTGAGCTTGCCCTCGAAAACGTTCGTATTGCCCAGGTAGTTCCAGAAGTTGACCGGTTCGATGGTCTTGACCTCTTTGCCCTTCGCGTTGTAGACGCGCATCTCGAACAGGTTGTAGAAAAAGTCCCCGAGCTGCGAGAAGATCGAGCGGTCCACATAGCCGGTGCCGATGCTGGTGGTGGAATGCGCCATGCAGCTCTGGCAGGCGCTGCCGTCGTCCAGCTTGCCGCTGCCGTGGCAGGTGGGGCAGATGCTCATGACGCCCAGGCGCTCCAGCTTGGCGTACTTCTGCTGGTCGGTGAACTTCATGAGTTCGTCTTCCGTGAAGAAGTAGTCCGTCGGCATGAGGCGCATCAGGAAAAACACGATGCAGACGACCAGCAGTATGGTCAGCAGGGATTGGAAGAGGCGTTTCAGGATGTATTTGACCATCCGATCAACTCCTTTGCAAATAGTTGTCGGCTGCCGCGAAGGGCGGCGGGACGGCGTCCGCGGCGCGGGCGCTCTCCTGCGGCTCCCCGGCGGGGGAAAACGCGCCTGTAGAAAAGTTCCTGTAAAAGCTCCTATATAAGGAAGGGGCAGTCCCCGAAGAGACTGCCCCGGTGCAGGTTCAGCTGCCGATCAATTACTCAGCGGCATAGGCAGCGGCGAGCGCGGCCATCTGCTCGGTGGTGTAGGGTTCGGTGCTGGTTTCCCAATCGACATAGCGATAGGCCTGCATGCCGTACATGCTGTAGACACGGCTGTAGTTGTTGATCTTGGTCAGTTCCCAGGCAACCTCGTAGCTGCACGGAATGACCAGCGCATGGTTCAGCATGCAAGCTTCGGCTTTGGCGAAAGCGGCATAGCGGGCGTCCATGTCATCGGTGATGGCCTTGGCGGCGACCACCAGGTCGGTGAACTCCTTGTACGCGGCGATCAGGTCGGGATCGTCATTCTCGTTGCAGATGGAGTAGTTGTTGGCATAGTAGGCCTGCGGATCATTGTAGGTCTCCTGGCCCAGGAAGTTGATCGGGTCGGCGAAGTCGGCGCCCCAGCCGTTGATGTAGAAGGAAGCCTTGCGGGGCTTGCGGACTTCGTTCGCCAGGTTGGTGTAGGTCTTGGTGACCAGCTTGACATAATCGTCGCCCAGGCAGTCACGGAAGATGTTCTCGAGCACCTTCGCGGTCTCAGCGGCCACGGTGGAAGCGCCGGAGATGTAGTAGTCGATTTCGACGGGGAAGGTCACGCCCTTCGCAGTCAGCTCTTCGATCGCCTTGGCTTTGTAGTCGGCGGCCGCTTCGGCGTTGACGCGGGCATACTTGGTGTAGTCATACTGCAGGCCGAGCTCGTCGCGGACCAGCTGGGTGTAGTCGGTGCCGTCAGAGGTGAAGGCCACGCCGTTGCCGGTGTACACGTAGTTCTGGCAGCTCAGGGGGTTGATGGAGTTGGTGCGGGCCAGGTAGTTGGTCAGGTCCAGGCCGTAGTACAGGCTCTTGCGGAAGTTCTCGTTGGCGACAGCGGTGTTCCAGTTGACGTCCGGGGTAGCGCCGTCTTCGAGGTTCTTGGCATAGACCAGGTGGATCTGGTAGCTGTACTTGGTGGGACGGGCTTCAACCAGGTAGGGCTTGTACTCGGCGTCAGCGGTGCCTTCGTAGATGCCCTGCAGGGTGGCCTGGTCCAGGGAGATGTGGTCCAGCTGGCCTTCCTT
>CACXEB010000459.1 GCA_902766515.1 uncultured Eubacteriales bacterium | reverse complement strand
CGTCAGGAAAGCGGCGACCAAGACCTACCAGATCAACATGCCCCTCTTCGGCATGGTCAAAAACGGCCGCGGCATGCTGGCGGTGGTGGAGCAGGGCGAATACCAGGCGCAGCTGAACGCCGCGGTGGCCGGACAGCTGACGGGCTACAACAACGCCTACTTCACCGTGACCTATATCAACATGGAAAGCAACACGCTGATGGCGGGCTCGTCCAGCAGCAAGAGCGTGACGCTGGCGGCCAATACTTTCCGGGATATGGGCGACTTCGTGGTCCGGTACTACATGCTGGACAAGGAAAACGCCGACTACACCGATGTCGCGGCCCTGTACCGCGAACAGCTGGGCCTCAAGGACCTGCAGCCCGGCCAGGCGGCCGGCACCCAGCTGCGGATGGTCGCGTCCATCCCTTCCATCAAGACCTTCATCGGGATCCCCTACGGCAGCGTGACCGTGCTGACCAGCTATGACGACGCCGCCAAAACGCTGCGGGATTTCAAGGCCGACGGCCTCGGTAAAGTGACGCTCCAGTACGCGGGCTGGTCCAACCAGTCGGTCCGGGGCAAGATCGTGACCGGGCTTGACCTGGACGGCCGCCTGGGCGGCAGGAACGGCTTCAACCAGCTGCTGAAGGCCGCGCAGGAAACGGACGGCCGGATCTCCCTGGTGGTGGATCTGATCAACATGTTCCAGAACGGCAACGGCTACTGGTCGCTCTTCTCGGCGACGAACAACGTCAACTCCACCGCCCGGCAGGTGACGGAGTACCTGATGAGCACCGGCGCGCAGGATCCGTCCGGCAAGGTATGGTACCTGCTGAGGCCCGACCTGGTGGCGGAAGCCGGCGGCAAGCTGGCCAAGTCCCTGGCGGGGCAGCAGGCGGGCATCACGCTGAGCGTGCTGGGCAATACGGTATATTCCAGCCTGGGCAAGAACGGCATCTCCCGCACCCGCGCCGGCGCATACTGGAAGCAGGTGCTGGAAGCGGTGTCCGCGCAGGTCCCGTACGTGACGGCCGAGACGCCGAACGCCTACACCTTCCGCTATATCAGCCAGGCGGATGACGCCCCGATGTCGTCCAGCCGGTACGATGTGACGGATACGGACATCCCCTTCTACCAGCTGGTGACGCACGGCGCGGTGGCGATGTACAGCGAGCCCCTGAACGAGGTCGGCAACCTGGACGACGCCCTGCTCCGAATGGCGGAATACGGCATCTACCCCTCCTGGCGGCTGATCGCCCGCGACCCGGCCCTGCTGCAGGGCACGGACGGAGCGGACTGGTACGCGATGTCGCTGGGCGCCTGGCGCGAGGACGTGATCAAGGTCTCCCGCCGGATGGAAAGCCTGAACCCCTACGCGGTCATGCGGATGGTCGGACACGAGCGGCTGGACAAGGACCTTTCCGTCACCACCTACGAAAACGGCGACCGCGTGCTGGTCAACCATGGGTACACGGATGCCGTGATCCTGGATGTGCCCGTTCCCGCGCGGAGCTTTACGATCAAGGAGGCGGACTAAATGAAGCTGGGCTCTAAAATCGGCTACGAGACGAAGCGGAAATGGTATGGCTTTACGTTTATCCTCCCCTGGCTGATCGGCTGTATCCTCTTCTTCCTGTCTCCGCTCTTCCAGTCCTTCCGTTACGCCTTCCAGTCGCTGGAGGCGACGCCGGCGGGCTTTTCGGCCACCAACGTCGGCTGGGACAACTTCAACAGCCTGTTCTTTAAGGATACGACCTTCCTGCCGAGCCTCGTGGGCTCCCTGGGGGACCTGATCCAGGTGCCGCTGATCCTGGTGTACAGCCTGTTCTTCGCCATCCTGATCAAGGGCAAGTTCCCCGGCAGGACCTTCATGCGCGCGGTCGCCTTCATGCCCGTCATCATCGGATCCGGCGTGCTGATGCAGATCCTCAAGGAGGACGTCTTCGCCGCCGGAGCGCGCGGCGGATCCGCGAACACCTACCTCTTCTCGGCGGGCAATATTCCCGCGCTGCTGACCGCCATGGGGATGGGCACCGGCGTCGTGAACTTTGTCAACGAGGTCATCAGCCGGGTATTCGACCTGACCTGGCGCTCGGGCGTGCAGATCATGCTGTTCCTGGCCGGGCTGCACGGCATCCCCGATTACCTGTATGAGGCGTCGTCCCTGGAAGGCGCGGGCAGCTTTGCCCAGTTCTGGAAGGTGACGCTGCCCATGCTGACCCCGATGATCCTGCTCAACACCATCTATTCCGTGATCGACATGATGAACGATTACGGCAACACCATCATCCGCAGCATCAACAACACGATGTTCAGCCTGTTCAAGTTCGGCTATGCCAGCGCCATGTCGGTGGTCTACTTCCTCGTGATCATCATCATCCTGGGGCTTGTCGCGCTGCTGCTGCGCCGGTTCATCATCTACCAGGAATAAGCGGGGAGGCGAGATGCACATGACAGCGATAGCCAAAAAACGCTCCAGGCCGAAAATGGACATGAAAACACGCCGGCGCAAGGTGGGCCACATCATCGGGCGGATCCTGTTCTACCTGGTCTGCGCCTGCCTGGCGTACCAGCTCCTGTACCCGGTGCTGTACATGACGTCCATGTCGTTCCGCAGCCCCGGCGACATCAACGACCCGTCCATCGTCTGGATCCCCAAGAACTTCACGACGGAGAACTTCGGCGACGCGCTGAAATCCATGAACTACTGGAAGGCTTTCAGCGTCAGCCTGTCGCTGAGCCTGATCTGCGGGTTCTTCGACGTGTTTTCCTGCGCGATCGCCGGCTACGGCTTCGCCCGGTTCAAGTTCCCGGGGAAAAACATCCTGTTCCTGATCGTGGTGTTCACGATCGTCGTTCCGTCACAGACCCTGATCCTGCCGCTGTACTCGCGGTGGCGCTACGCCGGCTTCGGCGGCCTGGTCAAGCTGTTTACGGGCAATGACTCGGTCAACCTGATCGGCACCCTGTGGCCGCTGATCATTCCTTCCATGCTGGCGATGGGCGTCCGCAGCGGCCTGTACATCTTCATCTACCGGCAGTTCTTCATGGGCCTGCCGGTGGCGCTGGAGGACGCGGCGTACATCGACGGCGCCGGTCCCTACCGGACCTTCTTCAGCATCATGCTGCCCAACGTCAAGAACGCCATCATCACCGTCTTCCTGTTCTCCTTTGTCTGGAACTGGGGCGAGTACTATCTGTCCAAGCAGTTCCTGGGATCGGACAACCGGTCCATCATGACGGCGCTGTCGATGCTCCGCATGGACCTGTCCCAGGTCTCCGCGCTGGCCGGCGTCCAGCTGGGCACCAACCCGGAAAAGATCGTTACCCGCATGCAGGCGGGCTGTCTGCTCACCGCCGCCCCGACGCTGCTCGTATTCATCTTCACGCAGCGCTTCCTGGCCGATTCCATCGAGCATATCGGCATTAAGTAATCCGGCAACTGCTGATTCATTCGGCGGCATATCCGGCACAAGTCTGATTCGGCCTGATTTTGCCTCATTCCGCTCAACGTAGCGCTGCTGCGTCTCGCTTCATACGGCTTCATCATACCAAATCATCCATGCGCCATCTAACCACCTCATTGAATCAGCGTTTCCCTGGGT
>CACXEB010000458.1 GCA_902766515.1 uncultured Eubacteriales bacterium | reverse complement strand
TCGTCGGTCTTCTGGCGGGTGCCGTTCTCGTCGAAGTAGAAGTGCAGGCCTTCCACGCCGTAGCTCAGGATGTCATTGTAGCCGGGATACTTTTCTTCGGTCGCGCAGAAGACTTCCAGGATCTTCTTGATCTTCTCCTCGCTGCAGGACGCGGAAATGGCGATGCAGGAGTCGATATCGGAGGAGTTGGGGTTGATCACGATGCCCTTGTCGCCCTGCACAGGCAGGATGCACCAGGCCTCATAGGTGTCGGGGCACACGGAGTCGAAGATGCGGTTGGTCACGCGGTCCGCGGACTGGTTCCAGTTGTACCAGGCGGTCAGGTAGCCCACGGAGCGGCCGCCCTTCCACTTGGAGGTTTCGCTGTTGGACAGGGCAAACTCGGGATCGATAGCGCCCGCGTCATACAGGTCCTTCAGCCAGTCCAGGAAGTTGATGTAGTTGGGATCGAAGCAGATGTACTCATAGTTGCCGTTCTCGTCATAGCCCCAGGGGGTCTGGCCGGTGAAGGCCACGGCGAAAGCGGTGAGGCGGTCGTTGTTCATGATGTTGCCATAGAAGTCCAGCGCGTAGATCTTCTGGCCCTCGCCCTCGGTCGCGGCCTTGGACAGGTCGATCAGCCAGGTCTTGAGCTCTTCCATGGTCTTGGGCTCTTCTTCAAAGCCGTACTTCCTCATCAGGTCGCGGCGGACGGTGATGCCGCTCTGCTGGGCGACTTCGGCCTTGCTGCGGGGCAGGATATAGATGCCGCCCTTGTAGGTGGCCTGGTCCCACATGCTCTGCGGCCAGCCCTTGAACACGGCGTTGTTCTCGATCAGGCCGCCTTCATACAGGTAGGGGGTCAGGTCGACGAACTGGCCGTTGTCGATGGCCTTGGTCAGCAGCGGATAATAGTAGGCGCCGTCCGTCTTGTTGATCTGGATGACGTCAGGCTGCGCGCCGGCGATGATCTGGGCGTTCGCTTTTTCGCTGTAGTCGTTGTAGTTGACCCACTGAATGTCCAGGTTGACATCAAACAGGTCTTCCCAGTACTGTTCCATGGAGCTGTTGGGGGACGGGCCGTAGCCCCAGTCGATGCCCATGACGGTGATGGTCATCCTGTCGCTGTTTTCCGCGGCGGCGAAGCCGACGCAGGAGAGCACCAGGGCCAGGGCGAGGACGAGAGTAAGCGTTTTCTTCATGCGGTTGTACCTCCCATTTTTTGATAATTACGAACGCCCCATGGGCGTGTAATCCAAAGGAATCCAAATCATTCTTATCCCTTCACCGCGCCGACCATGACGCCCTTGGCGAAGTATTTCTGCATGAAGGGATAGATGCACAGGATGGGGAACACGACGACCACCAGGCTCGCCATGCGCATGACCTCCTGGGGCACCTTGTTGCGCAGGTCGTCCTGGATGTCCACGACCTCGGAAATATCGGAGGTGAGCACGATCTTCTGCAGGTATACCTGGAGCGGCATCTTGGAGGTGTCGGTCAGGTACATGATGGCGCTGAAGTAGCAGTTCCAGTAGGAGACCAGCGCGAAGAGCGTGAAGGTGGCCAGCATAGCCAGCGACAGGGGCAGCACGATCTGGAAAAACATGCGCAGCGTGCCGCAGCCGTCCACCTCCGCGGCTTCCTCCAGGTCCTGGGGAAGCTCCGAAAAGAAGCTCTTCATCACCATGACCGTCCACGCGCCGCAGGCGCCGGGCAGGATGTTGGCAAACCAGTTGTTGATCAGACCCAGGTTGCGGATGTTGATGAAATTCGGGATCATGCCGGCGCCGAAAAGCATGGTGAACATCACCAGCCGGTTGATGAGCTTGCCGCCCACCAGGTCGTCCTTGGAGAGCATGTAGGCCAGGCCCGCGTTGGCGCACACGTTGATGGGCGTGCCCACGAACGTGATGAAGCAGCTGGCCTTCAGCGCGTTCAGGAAGCCCTGGCCGCGCAGGATCAGGGTGTAGGCCTCCGTGGACCACTTCTTGGGCCACAGGTAGAACGAGCCGGACACGTAGGCCGAGGCGTCGGTAAAGGAGATAATGATGACATACAGGAAAGGAAGGATCATGGTGGACGCGATCAGGGCCAGCAGCAGGCCGATGACCATCTGATAGATCCTCTCGCTCGCGCGCATGCCCAGGCGGGAGGACCGCTTTTCCCCTGTTGCTTTCTGCATTCTTTCCGTCCTCCTCAGATAATGCCCTTCATGCCGTGCGAAGACACGATTCTGTTGGTGACAATGACCAGGATGGTGCTGACCACCGACTTGAACATGCCGATAGCGGTCGTGTAGCTGAACTGGGTGGAACCGCTCTTGACGCCGTTCTGGTAGATGAAGACCTCAAAGACCTCCAGCTTTTCCTTGACCAGCGCGTTGGTCATCAGCAGCACCTGCTCGAAATCGACGGAGATGATGGAGCCCATCTTGAGGATCAGCATGACCGCCACGGTGGGCAGGATGCACGGGAGCGTGATATGCAGGATGCACTGCAGCTTGTTCGCCCCGTCCAGACGCGCCGCCTCGTACAGCTGCTGGTCGATGCCCGCGATGGCGGCCAGGTACACGATGGAGCCCCATCCGACGCCTTTCCAGACCGATTGGATGACGATGATCAGGTAGATGATGCTCTTGTCAAACAGGAATCTCCGCGCCTTTCCGCCGGAGGCCATGATGATCTTGTTAACGAGGCCCTGCTCGCTGGACAGCAGGAAGAAGGTCAGGCTGACCACGATCGTCCATGACAGGAAGTGCGGCAGGTAGACCGCCGTCTGGATCGTTTTCTTGTACGCCGCGGACCGCACCTCGTTGAGCAGCAGCGCCAGGATGATGGGTGCAGGGAAGGTGAGCAGCGACAGGAAGCTGATTTTCAGCGTGTTCCACAGCATCAGGTAGAACTTCCTGTCGTTGAACAGCCGCTGGAAGTGCTTGAGGCCCACAAACGGGCTGTTCAGCAGCCCGCGCCACGGATCGTAATCCTGGAAGGCCATGACCAGGCTGCCCATGGGCAGGTAATTGAACAGCAGCAGGATGAGCATGCCCGGCAGGCCCAGCAGGTACAGCCACGCGTGCTTCCTGAGACGCGTCCGGACCGACGATCTTCTGATGAGCGACGGTTTTTTCTGAATCGTTGTCATCCGCTGGAGACCTCCCGAAAAATCTGGTTCAATTATAGCATTATTGTACATCCATCCAGGAATAAAGTCAAGATGGGAATTGAAAAAACATCTAACAAATTTAGCTTGTTTTTGTAATTGTTTATATAAATATTTTGTAAAATGAAAGATCCGGCTTGATTATTTACAGTTTTTGCATTAATATATAGGCAGAACGGTTTTGCGGCAGGATTCAAAGCGTCGACACCCGACCAAAGGAGGTCTCCCGATGCAGCACTTTGAACCAACCTTTTCATCGCTTTACAATTTCAAA
Source organism: uncultured Eubacteriales bacterium (assembly GCA_902766515.1). The sequence goes on along the minus strand of CACXEB010000458.1, from coordinate 4,671 downwards.
ACGCCCGATTGGTACCGCGATGCGAAATTCGGCATCTGGTCCCACTGGGGACCCCAGAGCGTGCCGATGATGGGCGACTGGTACGCCAAGGGCATGTACGTGCAGGGCTCGCCCCAGTACGAGCACCATCTGCGCACCTACGGGCACCCGTCCCGCTTCGGTTACAAGGATCTCTGCGCGCTGTGGAAAGCGGAGAAGTTCGACCCGGAAGCGCTGATGGACAGATACATCCGCGCCGGGGCGCGTTTTTTCGCCGCCCAGGCCACGCACCACGACCATTTCTTCAACTATGATTCCCGGGTCAACCCCATGAACAGCGTCCGCGTCGGCCCCGGCAGGGATATCTGCGCGATGTGGCAGCAGGCGGCGCGGGCCAGGGGGCTGCGCTTCGGCCTGACGGAGCACCTGGGCGCGTCCTTTTCCTGGTGGCGCACCAACAAGGGCGCGGACGCTGACGGGCCGTTCGCCGGGATCCCCTACGACGGGAACGACCCGGCTTACCGCGATTTCTACCACGATAATTACTGCCATGTGACAAACGATCCCAAGGTGAACATTCCCTGGTACACGACCGAGCCCCGCTTCCACCAGTACTGGAAGCGAGCGGTCTTTGAAATGATCGACCGCTTCGAGCCGGACTTCCTGTACTCGGACGGCTCGCTCCCCTTCGGCCGGCACTGGGCCAACAAACCACAGAAGTGCGAGGACGACCGCGCCTACGATGTCGGCCTGGAAGCAGTCGCCCGCCTCTACAACCGCTCCATCGAGAAGCACGGGGAAAACCAGGCGCTGTACCTGCAGAAGAACCGCGGCTCGGAGATCTACCGCATCGGCGTGCTGGACATGGAGCGCAGCGTGCTGGACGAGGCGTCCCCCGATCCCTGGAATACCGATACCTGCATCGGCAGCTGGTTCTACGATACCCGCGTCTGCTACAAAAAGCCCTCGCTCATCATTGAGATGCTGGCGGACATCGTCGCCAAGAACGGCTGCCTGCTGCTGAACATCCCCCAGCGGCCCGACGGAACGATCGACGCCGAGGAGGAGTACATCCTGGACGAGCTGGGCGGCTGGTTCGCCCTGAACGGCAGCGGCGTCTACGGTTCACGGCCCTGGCGGACGGCCATGGAGGGCGATACGCGCCCCGCGTCGGGCAAGGAGGAGCAGACGCCCTGGACGGGACGCGACATACGCTATACGTGCAGGGACGGGCGCGTTTATGCCTTCCTGATGAAGGCGCAGCCCGGGCAGACGGCGCTCCTGCATGCCTTCGCCGACAGCCATGTCACCGCGGTCGCCATGCCGGGTGTCGGCCCGCTGCCCTTTGAAATGGCCTTCGGCGTGCTGGCCGTCCGCCTGCCGGAAACGCTGCCCACCGGCTACGTCAACCTGCTGGAGATCCGGGGCGAAAACCTGTAATCCCGACAGAAGAATGAAACGGAGGTCATCCCCATGCTGACTGCTCCCCATCGGCCGGAGAGAAAGATCATCGGAACGGGGTTCTTCCCGGACGGCGCGATCCTCCGCAGCGAATACGGCAGCCTGCAGCTGCAGGCCTATGACCGGGACATCCTTCGCGTGACCTTCACGCGGGGCACAGACTTTCCGCTCCCCGGTCCCTGGCTCATCGGCCGCGCGCCGGTCCCCATCCGGGACGCGTCGGAGGACGGCCGGTATGTGTACGTCTCCACCGGCGCCCTGCGCGCCCGCGTGTCCAAAGCGACCGGCGTCCTGGAAACGTTTGATTCCTCCGGCCGGCCGGTTTTCGCCGAACGGGGGCCCCGGACGCTGGAGGCCTTCGAGGCCCGCGTCATCGACCGGACCCGCCCCGCCGTCACCGAGCGGGTAGAGACCGCCGACGGCGTGAAGCTGCGGGTGCGGGAGGCGGAGAAGATCGGCTACAAGACGCTGTACCGCGCCCGCCTGCCACTGGCCTTCCGGGCGGACGAGGCGGTCTTCGGCCTCGGCCAGCCCGAAAGCGGCCCGGCCAACCTGCGCGGCCGGACGCTGTACCAGTGCCAGGCGAACCTGTCCATCGCCCTGCCCTTCCTGGTGTCCACGGGCGGCTACGGCCTGCTCACCGACTGCGGCTGCCCCTTCATCTTCGACGACAGCGGGGCGGAGGACGGACCGTCCCTGTACTACTCCGCCGTGGAGGCGCTGGATTACTATATCATCCCCGGCGCCTGCGAAGACGCAGTGAAGGGATACCATTACCTCTCGGGCCGGCCCGCCCTGCCGCCCGCCTGGGCATTCGGCTACCTCCAGTCCCAGGAGCGGTATGAGACCGCGGACGAGCTCATATCAATCGCGAAGCTGTACCGGGAGCGCGGCATCGGGCTGGACTGCGTGGTGCTGGACTGGTGCTCCTGGCCGGACGGGCACTGGGGGCAGAAATCCTTCGATGAAAAGCGTTTCCCCGATCCCCGGGCGATGACGGACGCGCTGCACGCCCTGGACGCGCGCCTGATGGTCTCCATCTGGCCCAACATGAACCCCCGGACGGCTGACAACGCGGCCTTCCGGCAGCGCGGCTGGCTGTTACCCGGCGGCGAACTGTACGACGCCGTGAACCCGGACGCCCGCGCCCTCTACTGGGAGCAGGCCAGGCGCGGGCTGTTTGACATGGGCGTGGACGCCTGGTGGTGCGATTCCTCCGAGCCCTGGACCAGCGAATGGTCACGGGAGGAAGCGCCGGTCATGAGCGAGATCTTCCAGGAGACCGCCCGCACGGCTGCGGACGCCCTGGGCGCAGACCGGGGAAACGCCTATCCCTTCTACCACGCCCTCGCCATGTGGGAGGGGCAGCGGCGCACGGGAAGCAGCAAGCGCGTCATGAACCTGACCCGCAGCGCCTGGATCGGTCAGCAGCGCCTCGGCACGGTGATGTGGTCCGGGGATATTTCGGCGAAATGGCGCACGCTCAAAAAGCAGATCGCCATCGGGCTGGATTTCTGCGCGTCCGGCATGCCCTACTGGACGCAGGACATCGGCGGCTTCTTCGTCAAGCGCGGCAAGGCGTGGTACTGGGACGGCGATTTTGAGGCCGGCTGGGACGATCCCGAATACCGGGAACTGTTCGTGCGCTGGTACGAATACGCGGCCTTCCTGCCGGTCTTCCGCGGCCACGGCACGGACATCCGCCGGGAGCTGACAAATCTGGACGGGGCGGAATATGACGCCGTGCTGCGCTACAACCGGGCGCGGTACCAGCTGCTCCCCTGGCTGTACTCGCTGGCGGGCCGCATCGCCCTGGAGGGCGGCCTGCTGATGAAGCCGCTGGCCTTCCTCGACCCGGACGATGTCCGGGCGCGGGCGGTCGACGACGCGTTCCTGCTGGGGGACGACCTGCTCGTCTGCCCGGTCACGGATTACCGGGCCCGTTCCCGGACCGTGTACCTGCCCCGCGGCGACTGGTACGAGCTGCACACGGGCCGCCTGCTGAGCGGCCGGGCGGCCTACGAAGCGCCGGCCCCGCTGGACACGCTGCCGGTATACGTCCGCGCCGGCGCGGTGCTGCCGATCGCGGACACCGCCGTCTGTGCGCGGGATGCGCTCCGCCGGCCGCCCCGGCTGTGGGTCTTCCCAGGAGCGGACGGCGCGCTGACGCTCTACAGCGACGCGGGCGACGGCTACGGCTATGAGAAGGGCGAGTACACCCTGAAAACCTACCGGTGGCACGACGCGGCGCGCACCCTGACGGACGAGGAAGGAAACGCCTGTCCCTGCGCCGTATTCAGCGGGCCGATGGGCACATCAGCAACGACCGGAACAGGAGGCGGCCGCTCATGAAGATCAGCCTGTCATTTGAACACCCACGCCTGCGCCTGGGCGCTGAACGCCTGCAGGCGGCGCTGAAGGCCGTCGGCCTGGAGGCGGAAATCGCCCTCGCGGACGCCGCGCCGCTCCCCGGGGACGCGCTGGTCGCCGTGCGGGGAAAATCCGCGGCCGTGGCGGCGATGGAATCGCAGGACCTGCTCTTGTACCACGCCGGCGTGCCGGCCGGCGAGGCGTACCAGCTGGAAACGGTGGCCGGCGGCGGCATCGCCGTGGTGGGCGGCAGCGAGACCGGCGCGTTGTACGGCTGCCTGGCGCTGGCGGACCGTGTCCGGCAGGAGGGCGAATGGCCGGACGAGCTGCTGGCATACGACGCGCCGGCATTCACGCTGCGCGGCCCCTGCGTCGGCCTGCAGAAGACCACCGTGGAGCCGCCCCGGCGCACCTACGAATACCCCATCACGCCGGACCGCTTTCCCTGGTTCTACGACCGGGAGCAGTGGCTGGACCTGCTGGAGATGATGCTGGAGGACCGCGCCAACGTGCTGTATATCTGGAGCGGCCATCCCTTTTCGTCTCTGCTGAAGCTGGACAGGTATCCGGAAGCCCTGGAGGTCAGCGAGGAGGAATAGGCGCGCAACCATGACATGTTCCTGTGGCTGGCCGGCGAGTGCGACCGCCGCGGCATCTGGCTGGTGGTCAAATTCTACAACATCCACATTCCCCTGCCCTTCGCGGAGGCCCACGGGCTGCCGCTGCTGCAGGACGGCATCGATCCGCTGGTCAGGGACTACACCTTCGAGTGCATCCGGCGCTTCGTGGCGGAATACCCCAACGTGGGGCTGATGGTGTGCCTGGGCGAGGCGCTGCGGGGCGCGGACAACAAGGCGATCT
>CACXEB010000457.1 GCA_902766515.1 uncultured Eubacteriales bacterium | reverse complement strand
GCCCGCCAGCACCCGCTCGGACAGCCGCCGGACCGCGCGGAGGATCTCCTGGCGTCCGCCGTAGTTCAGCGCGATGCACAGGTTGAGCCCGGTGTTGTTCCGGGTGCGCTCTTCCGCCTGGATGACGGCGTTGCGCTGCGGCTCGGGCAGCCCCTGCTTGTCGCCCAGGATGCGGATGCGGACATTCTTCTCGTCCAGCTCATCGATTTCCGAAGAAAAATACCGGAGCAGCAGCGACATCAGGGCGCTGACCTCCGCGGGGCTTCGCCGCCAGTTTTCGGTGGAAAAAGCGAAGAGGGACAGCGTATTGATGCCGATGTCGCTGCTTTCGCGGATGATGGAGCGCAGCGCTTCCACGCCCGCCTGGTGCCCCAGCGCGACCTTGATGCGGTGCTGCTGGGCCCACCGGCCGTTGCCGTCCATGATGATCGCCACGTGTCGGGGCAGCTGTTCTGGTTTCATGTTAATCCTCTGTGTATGCTTGAATGGGGAAGCTGACGCAAATCAGCTCCCCCTCTTTGAAGCGAACGGCATAATCATAACAGGTTTTCCCGGCTTCCGCCTCATGCCGGAAGGGCGACGACGTCCGGACCACGGTATACGCGAGTCCGGCCTGCCGGAGCGCCTCTTCCGCGGCTGCCAGCGGGAGCCCGGTGATCTCCGGGAGCATCAGACCTCCATGATCTCCTTTTCCTTGTCGGCGGCGATCTTGTCGATCTCCTTGATATAACCGTCCGTCACCTTCTGCAGGTCGGTTTCGGCCTTGCGCTGATCGTCCTCGGTGATCTCGCTGTCCTTCTTGAGCTTCTTGATGGTTTCCATCGCGTCGCGGCGCACCGAACGGATGGCGACCTTCGCTTCCTCAGCGCCCTTGCGGACGACCTTGGTCAGCTCCTTGCGGCGCTCTTCGTTGAGCTCGGGCACCACGAGGCGGATGATCTTGCCATCGTTGGAGGGGTTCAGCCCCAGGTCGCTCTTCTGGATGGCCTTTTCCACCAGGGAGATGGCCTTGGGATCCCACAGGGAAATGGTCAGCAGGCGAGGTTCCGGCGCGATGATGTTGCCCATCTGCTTGAGCGGCGTCGGCGTGCCGTAATAGTCCACCACAATGCGGTCCAGGATCTGCGGATTCGCCCTGCCGGCCCGCAGGGACATCATATCACGCTTGTAAAACTCCTGGGTCTTGGTCATTTTTTCCTTGGCCTGATTCATTACGCTGTCAATGCTCATGACGGTACCCTCCTGTCATATGATTGTCTATTGTATCGTTTTTTGGACAAAATAGCAAGCCCTGTATCAGGTCAGTTTGAGGATCATTTGTAAAAGCCGCCGGACGCTGGCAGTCAGGTCTTCGCGGTTCAGCTGGCCGGACTTCAGCGCCATCAGGGTCATCTCCGGCATGCCGACGCCCATCTTGACGTCGTTACCGGCCGCAATCTCCCGGTACTGGAGGGCATGGTTCCACCAGTCCGTGGTGACCATGCCTTCGAACCCCCACTCGTCCCGGAGGATGGCGGTCAGCAGGTCGCGGTTTTCGGAGGAACGGATGCCGTTGACCATGTTGTAGGAAGACATCAGGGCCCAGGGCTGGGACGCCCGCACGCAGATTTCAAACCCGCGGAGGTAGATCTCGCGCAACGCGCGCTCGGTCAGGCGGGAATCGCTCTCCATGCGGTTGGTCTCCTTGTTGTTGCAGGCGAAATGCTTGATGCACGCGGAGACGCCGATGCTCTGTACGCCGCGGACGACCGCGCTGGCGATGACGCCGCTGAGCAGGGGGTCTTCGGAGTAGTATTCGAAGTTCCGCCCGCAGAGCGGGTTGCGGTGGATGTTCATGGCAGGCGCGAGCCACATGCCGATGCCGTTTTCAAGTACCTCTTCCGCCGCGGCACGGCCGACCTGTTCCGCCAGATCGGGATCCCAGGTGCAGGCGAGCTGGGTGGCGCAGGGGAAAGCGGTGGTGGTGACGCCGCACTCGGGCCGGATGCGGAGACCCTGGGGGCCGTCGGCGGTCATGACGTTGGGAATGCCGCGGCTGCGCAGGTTGCCCATGCCGAAGGTATTGGCGGCGCCGCGGTTGGGCTGGCCGCCCAGCATGCGCACCAGCTGCTCGTCGCTCAGCTCGCCGATGAACGCGTCCAGCGTCAGCTTGCCATCCAGCACGTCGGCAAGCTGGTGGCAGTTCCGGACGGGGACGCACGGCTGAAGCGCGTCCTCCGGCAGTTCCCGCGGCATTTCAAAGGGAACGGCGGCGCTGTGATCCGTTGGGCGCGGCAGCGGATCCGCGTTCTGTACGGGCGCGTGGGATCCATCCGCCTTCAGCCGCCAGTCCAGCGCGCGCGGCGGGCAGCGCTGCGCAAGCTGCTCCAGGATGACGGTTTCAGCGACCGGGTAGACCTGGTCCACCGGCTGTGCGCTGCGGACGTTGTCGCCGAGATAGAAACGGTATTCGCCGGCTTCCAGCAGCCAGCAGGAGGGCCGGATGACGCCTTCTTCGTCATAGCTGGCCATGTCCCGGCGGGTGAAGCGGATCCGGACCGTCTCGCTCTCCCCGGGCGCCAGCAGCGCGGTCTTCCGGAAACCGACCAGCACCCGGCGGGGCTTGTCCAGGGCGCCCTGGGGCGGCTCGCAGTACGCCTGCACGACCTGCCGGCCGGCGCGCGCGCCGGTATTGGTGACCTGCGCGGTCAGGCACAGCGCGTCCTCCCCGATGTCGAGGCGGGCGTCCGTCAGCGCGAAGCTGGTATAGCTCAGGCCGTAGCCGAAGGGATAGCAGACGAGCCCGTCAGCGCCGGGGATCGTCTCGAAATACCGGTAGCCGACATAAATGCCTTCGTGATAGGCCACATAATCCGCCGACTCATTGAAGGTATCGGCGCAGGGATAGGCGCTGAAATTGACGGCAAACGTATCTGTGAGGCGGCCGGAGGGACAGAAATCGCCCATCAGCAGCTCGCCGATTGCGCGGCCGCCTTCGAGGCCGCCCTGCCAGGCCAGCACGGCCGCGGGGATGCGCGGATTGTCCTTGAACCAGCTGACGTCCATCATGCCGCCCGTGTTGAGGACGACGACGGTCTTGTCGAAGGCCGCGGTGACCTGTTCGATCAAGCGCTGCTCTGCCGGACTCGGATAGAAATCCCCGTCCCCGGGCTGGCCGGTGCGGTCCCAGCCCTCGCCGGAATACCGGCACAGGAAAACGACCGCGATATCGGCTTCAGCCTTCGCCTGCCGCAGGAGGGTCTCCGGCAGTTCCGGCTCGGCGAGGCGGCCCGGCTCTTCACCGGCCGCCAGGCGTTCCGCCACATAGAAGGCGTAGAAATCGCTCAGGGGCTGGCACAGCGTCAGCCTGCCGGCCCGGGCAAACTCGGCCAGCGCGTCCAAAGGGCTGACAATATACGGGACCGTGACATCGCCGCTTCCGCCGCCGCCCTTCACGTAGTCTGCCTGCGCTTTGCCGAACAGCGCGAGGCGGACGCCGCTTTGCAGGGGGAGCAGGGCCCCGTCATTCTTCAGCAGGACCATGCCGTCGCGGGCGGCTTTGAGGCTGAGCGCGATGTGTTCCGGGCCGGCGGTCACCGGATGTCCGTCCCCGTACAGCGGGGTCGCCGGCATGTATGTGATTCGCTGCCATTTGTTCTGCATAATCCGTTCCTCACTTTGCTGTTCCGCGCTTTTCTGCCGGCGTCCGCCACCAGACATAGCTGGTGGCCGCGCTCAGGTCGAGCACAGACAGATGGTAGCCTTCCAGCTCGAAATAGTAGAAGTTCTTCGGCCGCTGCACGCGCTCCGTGTCCGGGATCATGTGCGGCGCGTCCGCGTTGCGGGGTCCGACGATGGTGATGCACACACCGCCGCGGTTCGGCAGCGCCTTCAGGCCTTCCTCCGCGATGTACTGCGCCATGCGGTCCACGTAGTCCGGGTTCCACACGCAGTTGATGAACAGCGGGTAGTCGAGGTAGTCCGCCATTTCACCGGCGGTTTCAGCCGTATAGCCGTACTGGCGGAGCGTGCCGATGTACATCATGACATGCCGGCCGCCATGGTTGGCGGTGTGCAGGTCGCCCGGCTCCAGCATCGCGGAGACTTGGGCGAAGACCTCCCGTTCGGCTTCCGTACCCGGGTATTTCCGGGGTTTTTTGACCCGCTGGCCGGGCGCGATCACGATGTCGGCGCTGTTCCAGGACAGCGAAAAGGGAGCGGTCAGCGCCATGACGTCCGTCAGGACATAGTCCTTGAACTGTCCTGTGCGTTTGAGGATCATCTCTGACAGGCTGGGGACCAGCTCATCGCCCATCTGGGTCTGGATGTAGCGGATGTACCCGACGCAGTCAAAGCCGTAGACATATTTCTGGCCCTTGATGCCGTAGCGCGTGGTCTCCTGGATGCTGCCGACGGTCAGCAGGCGGTTGTAGTCCTGGCCGCCGAAGTAGTATGGCATGCCGGTCCGGAGCATCGGCTCGATGCCCGCGCCGGTCAGCGCGTTGTAGCGGGTCAGGATCGGGTTGCCCTCCTCCAGGCAGCTGAACGCGATGTCAAGATAAGGGCTGCGCTGGATGGTCTGCGCGGGGGCGTCCTCGCCGAAAGCGGCGGCGGTCATGAGCGTCAGGCAGACTGTCAGCAGCGCCAGCGCCCGTTGTATCGTCTTGTTCATCATCCTGTAATCCGGTGCTCCCTGTCAGATTTTTGTGGTAAACCTCCGCGCGCGTCCCGGGGGACCGGAACGCGCGCGGAAAGGATTCAGTCGCCGAAGCTGATGCCGATGTTCCGCGCCAGGTCCACCATCTGGTGGTCCGTGGGCACGGGCTTGGCGATGCCGGCGATGTCGCTCAGCTTGTTGTGCGTGACCTCGTTGCCGACAAGCGCGACGGAGACGCCGTACTTGCCTTTCTTGATCAGGTCTGCCGCGTGGACGCCGAACTGCGTGGACAGCACGCGGTCATACGCGCAGGGGCTGCCGCCGCGCTGGATGTGTCCGGGGACGACGGCGCGCGCCTCGACGCCGACCAGCTCTGTCAGCTGCCGGGCGATGCGGTCCGCGATGCCGTGAAAGCCCTGCTCCTTGCGCTGCGCGTCGCGCTCCTTGCGCTTGATCTTGGCTTCCTTCTCGTCCATGGCACCTTCCGCGACGGCGATGATGGAGAAGGCCTTGTTGTTCTTCGCACGGTTTTCGACCATCTTGGCCACCTTGTTGAGGTCGTACGGGATCTCCGGCAGCAGGATCGCGTCCGCGCCGCCGGCCATGCCGGCGTACAGGGTCAGCCAGCCGGCCTTGTTGCCCATGATCTCGACCACCATGCAGCGCCCGTGGCTGGCGGCGGTCGTATGGAGGCGGTCAATGACGTCCGTGGCGATTTCGACCGCCGTATGGAAGCCGAAGGTGAAGTCGGTGCCGTAGATATCGTTGTCGATGGTCTTGGGCAGGCCGATGACGTTCAGGCCTTCCTCGCTCAGCAGGTTGGCAGTTTTGTGGGTGCCGTTGCCGCCGAGGGTGACCAGGCAGTCAAGCTTCAGGTTTTCATAGGTCTTTTTCATGGCGGCGACCTTGTCGACGTTGTCGTCGCCGATCACCCGCATCTC
>CACXEB010000456.1 GCA_902766515.1 uncultured Eubacteriales bacterium | reverse complement strand
GTCCGGGTCGTTCCGGTCAATATTGCAGTACCGGGCCAGCGTCTCCCGCACGGTCCGGAAATGCGCGTCCCGCTTGAGCATATCCACGGCCTCGCGGAGGGTGAGCACCCCCGACGAGGCGGACTGAAACATGAAATCTGTCATACCGGTGAACGACTGATCCGACATATGCAAAACCTCCCGAATGAAACTGTATACAGCAATGAACAATCAGCATATTATCATATGGCGGAAGAAAAATCAATCATTTTTCCGGCCGGCCTGCACGGTGTGACATCCAGTCCCCGGTTTTTTCGGAAACGGCTCGTCTTTCCGGAAAAAACGCATGGACAAGCAGGCCGTTCTGTGGCATAATAAGGCGGCGTCGGGAAGACGCCTGAAAGGAGTGTTTTTCATGAAAGACCTCAAAAAGTATATCGCCGAATGCATCGGCACCTTTGTCCTCGTGTTCTTCGCCTGCGGCACGGCCGTGGTGGTCGGCTGCAACGGCGCCTCGGGCGACGCCGCCTACCTGATGACCGCCCTGGCCTTCGGCCTGGTGATCGTCGCGATGGCCTATTCCATCGGCAACATCAGCGGCTGCCACATCAATCCCGCTGTGTCCATCGCGATGCTGCTGTCCGGAAAAATGACCGTCAAGGACTTCATCGGCTATGTGGCCGCGCAGTTCATCGGCGCGACCGCCGGTGCGGGCTGCCTGAAGCTGGCGCTGGGCGACCAGTCCGGCGCGCTGGGCACCAACGGCCTGTTCAACGGAAACGTCACCGCGTCCCTGGTCATCGAGATCGTCCTGACCTTCGTGTTCGTGCTGGCGATCCTGGGCGTGACCTCCAAACCGGAATTCGGCCATGTGGCCGGCCTGGTGATCGGCCTGTCCCTCACCCTGGTCCACATCCTGGGCATCCATTTCACCGGCACCTCCGTCAACCCGGCCCGCTCCTTCGGTCCGGCGCTGTTCGTCGGCGGCGAAGCGCTGAAGAACGTCTGGGTGTTCATCGTGGCACCCCTCGTCGGCGGCGCGCTCGCCGCGGGCTGCTGGAAGTTCCTCAGCAAGGACTGATACTCACCACAAAAGCGCCGGCAGCGGATGGATGCTGCCGGCGTTTTTTGTTGGACCCGATGGTTACCGCCGCCCGTCGATCTTCCTGAGGAATTCTTTTGCGGTCGGGGACAGCCTGTTCGTCCAGCCGATCAGGTAGGCGGTCAGGTCGTCGATATCATTGCCGGTACACTGCATGACATTGCGCGGGAAGTACCGGCTGGTGATGCGCGCGATCCCCTCGTTGCGGTAGTCGTACAGGTCGATCGCGCCGTACTGGTGATACAGCTCGTGGGTCAGGTAGTTGTCATGCATCTTCGTATCGCAGAAGATGACGCAGAACTCTTCCTTCCAGGTCGAATCCACGCTGCACGCATAGGTATGGCTCACGTCCCAGCTGTTGAACATGAAGATCATCGGTGCGTCGTCCACCTTCAGGTCGTGGCGGTAGCGGGCGTTCACCTGCTCGATGCTCTGCTCATGGTAGATATTGTGGATAATGTCCCAGTACCATATGAGCGCCTCGTCGGCTTCATATTTGACCGTGTATTCGAGGAAGCCCAGGCTGAGGTTCAGGTTCGCCTTGTACTTGCGGGCGTTTTTGTTCATATGGTTGATCGAGCTCCAGCTGATATCGTAGACCTCGTTCCTTTTCTTCTCCGTCCACGGGTGCTTGGGGGTGTTGACGAACACGACCAGGATCATCACATCGCCCAGCAGCTTTTTGCACGGCCCGCAGTCCCGGGCCTTCAGCGCGAAATGCGTGCCCTCCCCCGCTGCGGCGGACCCCAGCGTCAGCAGGCACAGCAGGATACATACGAAACGCTTCATTCCGGCAGTCCCCCTTCTGATCGTTTTCAACGCGATTGTTGTCAGTGCTATCTTATCACACAACCAACCGCGGCGCAAATCTTTTCCGGAAGAAGTATGAAACAGGTCCAACGCAAAAGGGAAGCTGTGTCTTCCAACAGCTTCCCTCTGCGCGGACTGGGTTGTTTATACGGGCATGGTCCCGTCTTCGCGGTTGTACTGGGTCGGATCCGCCTTGAGCTTCTTCGCCTGGCGGGCTTCGAAGAACTTGGTCGCCACCTGCGGGAACAGCGCGTAGGAGAGGACGTCCTCATCCTGCTCGATGAACTTGGTGATCTCCTTGCGGTACTTGTCGAGCTCGGGCTCGATATCGTCCGCCGGACGGTAGGTGATGACCTTGGCGTCGCCGATGCACTTTTTGCGGACGTCCTCGTTCACGGGCGCCGGCAGGCGGCCGTATTCGCCGCGCAGCAGGCCCTTGGACTCCTTGGTGACCATCTTGTAGCGCTCGCCGCCCAGCACGTTCATGACGGCCTGGGTGCCCACGATCTGGGAAGTCGGTGTGACCAGCGGCGGATAACCGAAGTCCTTGCGCACGCGCGGGACCTCTTCCAGCACGTCGTAATACTTGTCCATGGCGTTGGCCTG
>CACXEB010000455.1 GCA_902766515.1 uncultured Eubacteriales bacterium | reverse complement strand
GCCGATGGAGTCATGGGTCAGCACGTAGGTGACCGGCAGCTTCATGATGGCGCTCAGGCGCATGGCGTGCTTCATGTAATCGCTGAAGACGAAGAAGGTGCCGCAGAAGACCCGCAGGCCGCCGTGGAGCGCGATACCGTTGCAGATCGCGGCCATCGCGTGCTCGCGGACGCCGAAATGCAGGTTCCGGCCGGCGCGGTTTTCGGCGCTGTAATCGCCGCCGCCCTTGATGTTGGTCTTGTTGGAGGGCGCGAGGTCCGCGGAGCCGCCGACCAGGTTGGGCAGCCGCTGCGCGAGGCGGTTGATCATCTCGCCGGAGGTCGCGCGGGTGGCCATCTTGCCGTCAAAGGCCCACAGGGCTTCGTCCTGGAAGAGCGCTTCGTCCACCTTGCCGCTCATCCACTGTTCAAATTCAGCGGCCAGCTCGGGATAGGCGGCGCGATACCTGGCCATCATATCCTGCCAGTCCTTTTCCGCCTTGGCGCCGCGCGCGGCCGATTCGGCGCAGTGCGTGTACACATCGTCCGCCACGGTGAAGGGCGTTTCCGGCATGCCCAGCTTTTTCGCCGCGCTCAGCACGTTCTCTTCGCCGAGCGGTTCGCCGTGCGCGCCCGGGGTGCCGGCTTTCGCGTCGCAGCCGAAGCCGATGATGGTGGGGCAGATGATCAGCGTCGGTTTGTCGTTCGTTTTCGCCTGCTCCAGCGCGGCCTTGACCTGGGTCCAGTCGTTGCCGTCCTGGACGCGGATCACGTCCCAGCCATAGGCTTCGAAGCGGGCGCCGACGTTTTCGCGGAACGCGATATCCGTGTTGCCCTCGATCGAGATCTCGTTGTCATCATACAGGAGGGTCAGCTTGCCGAGCTGCAGGGTGCCGGCCAGGGAAGCGGCTTCGGAGGAAATGCCCTCCATCATGCAGCCGTCGCCGCAGACAGCGTAGGTCCTGTGGTCCACTACGGGGAAGCCTTCCCGGTTGAAATGGGCGGCCATCATGGTCTCAGCGATCGCGAAACCCACGGCGTTGGCGACGCCCTGGCCCAGCGGGCCGGTTGTCGTTTCGACGCCGGCGGTGTGGTTGTATTCCGGATGGCCGGGGGTCAGGCTGCCCCATTGACGGAACTGCTTGAGGTCGTCCATTTTCAGGCCATAGCCGTACAGGTGCAGGAGGGAGTAAAGCAGGGCGCTCGCGTGCCCGGAGGACAGCACAAAGCGGTCGCGGTCCGGCCACTTCGGATCGGCGGGGTTGGCTTTCAGCTGGTATTGATACAGCGCGTAGGCCAGCGGCGCCATGCCCATCGGCGCGCCGGGGTGTCCGGACTTCGCCTTCTGAACTGTCTGCGCGCTCAGAATACGGATCGTGTTGACGGTTTGCTCGCGGATATCAGACATTTTGTTTTGCCTCCTCTTTTGATATATAGGCACGCAGATGCCGCAGGTCAATCACCGCTTCATCGCGTTCCAGGACGGAATACAGGCTCTTCGCCATGGCAAGCACGCCGCCGGCGACGTCGCTTTCGATATTCAGGGGCATGACCGGATCGTGGACCGAAAGCCGGATGAGGTACCAGCCGTTGTCCTGCCCGCCGTCCAGGTCAAACTGGATGCGGATGCCTTCGCGGTTGTCGGGCGCGATGTGCTGCGTTTCAGACTGCTCGGCGCATGCCGTGATCTGGCTGAAAATGGTATCCGCAACGGCGTGGCGGTCCTTCGACAGGATATCGAGCCGGATTTCCACGCTTTCCAGCGGCTCCCGCAGCGTACTGATCAGGCTGGCCAGGTCTTTGCCCTGCTGCTTGAGGCGCATGGCCTCGATGATCAGCACGGTGACCAGGTACATGCCGTCGTCCAGGAAATGGTTTTCCCGCAGGGCGGCATGGCCGCTTGTTTCGATCGCGAGGGGGCAGTCAACGCCTTCACTGTTCAGGCGGATTGCTTCGTCGATGACGTTCCTGTAGCCGCGCTTGAACCGGTAATGGACGCCGCCCTGATCGGCGATGAACTGTTTCAGCCCGGAAGAGGTCACGGAGTCGGTGACGATGGTTCCGCCCTTTTTGCGGCCGAGCAGGACGGCCGAGATCAGGGCGATCAGCCGGTTGCGGTTGATCTCGCGCCCGGTGCTGTCGACGATCGCCGCCCGGTCGCAGTCCGTGTCGAAAATGACGCCCAGGTCCGCGCCGCTTCTGGTGACGGCGAGGCTGATGGCATCCATGGCGACGGGATCCTCCGGGTTGGGGATATGGTTCGGGAAGCGCCCGTCCGGCTCCAGGAACTGGCTGCCGGCCGTGTCCGCGCCGAGGCTGCTGAGCAGATCGGCGTAAAAGCCGCCCGCGCCGTTGCCCGCGTCCACCACGATATGGAGCCCGGCCAGCGGTTTCTCGGCGTCCGTCCCGAGGCCTTCACGGATGCGCCTGGCCAGGATGCCCTGGTAAGCCGGCAGGTAGTCGCGCTGGATCAGCGCGCCGGTCAGGGAGGACCGGATGTCCGCAGCCTTGGCCGCTGCGATGACCTGGTCAAGCTCCTTGCCGCTGATGCCGCCGTGGGGCAGGATGAATTTGATGCCGTTCCTGTCGGAAGGCTGGTGGCTGGCTGTGATCATCAGTGCGGCGTCCGCCTGGAAACCGTCTGTCAGCAGCGACATGAACATCGCCGGCGTCGTGCAGAGCCCGAAGTCAAACACGTCGATGCCTTCGCCGCGCAGCCCGTCGGCCACCCCCTGCAGGATCGCCTTTCCGGTCAGCCTGGAATCGCGGCCGATCGCCACCGTCCGGAGCGGATGCCCGCTGGCTTTCCGCCAGGCGGCAAACCCGACGGCATAGCGCGCGGCGATCCCGGGCGTCAGCTCGGCGCCGTCGCCCAGCGCGACGCCGCGGATGTCGCTGCCTGATTTCAATGAAGCTAAGTCGATCATAGTACCTCCGTCAAAACATATCTTTATTTTGGTGGGACGAAGTCTGGGGCGCTTCCTGCGTCGCCTTCCGCGCGCATTCCCTGAGCAGCAGGTAGGCGGGTTTCAGCGCCTGGAAGTCCTTGATGATGCGGTCCGCCAGGTCCGCCTCAAACGCCCATTGGTACTGGATGCCCATGCGCTCAAAATAGATGGATTTGAGCCGGTACAGCGGATGAAGCGCTTCGGGCACCTCGGCGGGGATCTTCAGCCGGGGCATGGACGCGCCGTCCGGGATGATGTGCTTCCGTTTGAGTTTGGCGATGAGCGTGATCACGCTGTCGGACTCGTAGATCAGTTTCTGCCGGAAGGCGTTCATCACCGCGCGGTCCTGACCCCAGATCCCCGCGCCCCAGGAAAGGCTGTCCGGACCGAACTCGGCCCAGTAGAACGGCTGGGCGTACTTGTCGACCCCCGCCGGGCGGAAGGCGATCCAGTGATGGTCGCGGTACGGGGATTTGTCAGTCGAATAGCGCGTATCACGGTTGATCCTGGACAGGCATTTCGAGGGACGAAGCTCAAAGTCCGGATCGATCTTCAGCATGTCCGCCGACAGCTCGGAAATGAGCTGGTAAAACGGCTGCTGCACCTGGCGGACATAATCGTCGTGCCGGGCGTGCATATAAGGCACTTCGTTGTGAAAGCGCAGGTCCAGAAAAAACTGAACCGTGTCCTGTGTAAAACCGGGAAACAAGCGCGACCTCCTTCCGTACCGGTCAGGCGTTGAGCCAGCTGGCCCAGATATCCTCGTGCACGCCGACGGTGGCCTTCTGCCCGTTGCGCACGATCGGCGCGACCATCAGGGAAGGATCCTCCATCAGCTCCGTGATCACCGCTTCCGGATCGTGCATGTAGGCTGCGGGATGGGACAGCACCTTCGGGCTGCTGCGATCCAGGAGCGCCTGGACGCCGCCGGCGGCCCGGGCAAACAGCTCGATTTCGCGTTTTCCCGGGGCGTGCCGCCGCATATCGACGGCCTGGAACGGGACGCGGCGCTCCTTGAAAAAGCGTTCCGCTTTCTGCACGTCGAAGCTGCGCTTGACATAGTATATCTGGATATTGGGCATCGTATCAGACCGTTTCCGTGATGCAGCCGGACAGGTCGATCGTGTTCTGCCCGTCGGCCCACAGCCGTTCAAGATGATAGTATTCCCTGGCTTCGGGATGGAAGATGTGGACGAGCACCGTGCCGTAATCCATCACGATCCACCGGCCCTCCTGGTAGCCTTCGCGCGTGCGCAGCGGGATGCCGAGCTCCGCCATTTTGTCGTCCAGGTCATCCGCCAGCGCTTTTGTCTGGAGCACGCTGCGGCCGCTGGCAATGACCATATAATCCGTAATGACAGTCAGATGATGTACGTCGAGCGCCAGGATGTTCTGGGCTTTTTTTTCGTCCAGCAGGCGGGCGATCTGATAGACCAACGAGCTTTCTTCCGTCATCTTGTCTGATCCTTTCTATATGATGAATGAAAATGAATTGATTTACGGCAGGGCGGCGTTCGTCAGCGGAAGCAGGTCTTCAGGGACCAGGGGCCGGACCCAGCCGGCTGTCTGCTCCGAAATGGGGTTGAAGCTTTTCCCGCTGGCGATGACGTATTGGTGGGTCAGGTTCAGGCTGAGCAGCACGGCGGCCTCCAGGCTGCGCTCTGACAGCTTTCTCAGCCGTTTGAGCCCCGGGTACTGTTCACGGCCGGGCTCCGTTGCGTCGGCGACAAATATGCACATCTCCAGCGGGGTCATGCGCGCGCGGCCGACGGTGTGGTATATGATGGCGTTCAGCACGTTTTCCTGCGTGACGCCGAACCGCGTCCTGGCAATATACGCGCCGACCGGGCCGTGCAGCATGGCCGGGCTGCTGAGGAAGGTCGGGTCCTTAATGCCATCCTCCTGCGCGTATTGCAGCATGGTGTCAAACGGAAGGCACTTGGCGCTGTCGTGCAGCGTGGCCGCCAGGGCGGCTTCGAGCGGATTGATGCCATGGATGCAGGCGAGGCGGACCGCCTCGTGCCGGACGCCCAGCGTATGCTTCCAGCGCTTGGGGGACATCAGGTGTTCCGCTTCCTGGATGTGCGGATCAAGGTATAGCCAGTTTTCCGCAATATAGGCGGCGACGGACAGGTCAAGCTCCTTCGGGAGCTCATAGCGCCGGATCGACTGCTGGATCCGGTTGGATTCGCCGGGTACCTCAGCCACCTCCAGCACGCGGATCCTCGCGCCCAGGGCGCGCAGGCTGTCGATGTGGACGGGAATATCCACCCCGTTCCTTGGGCAGACCAGGATATCGCACAGCCGGAACAGGTCCTCCGCACGCTCCCAATGCGGCAGGGAAAGCAGCTTGTCCGCGCCGATGATCAGCGTGACGCGGTCGTTCCTGCTGGTCTGCCGGAGCAGCCGCTCGACCGTCACGACCGTCGGGATCCGGACGTCCCTGTGCGCTTCCAGGTCGGAGATGACACACCGCGGCTCTGACCGGAAGCAGCGTGTGCACATGTTCATCCGGTCCGCGGGCGGGGCGATGATCGTTCTTTTTCCGCCGCTGGCAACCGCTGCCGGCATAACAAGAATCTGGTCGAGCTCAGCGCTTCTGAGAGCAGCTTCCGCTACGGCCAGATGTCCTTTGTGCGGCGGATCAAAGCAACCGCCAAACAAACCGATCTGCACCGGCACCACATCCCTTCTTACAGGATATAGTATACCGGATTTTTCGATGTTTTACAACAGATTTCGCTGAATTTTACCGGAAATAGTTTTCGGAAGGCTGTCGCGGAAGACGACGATGCGCGGATATTTGTACGGGGCGGTATGGGTTTTGACATACTGCTGGATTTCTTTTTTGAGTTCTTCGGTGCCTTCCGTGCCTTTTGTCAGGACGATGCTGGCCTTGACGACCTGGCCGCGCACCTCGTCCTTGACCGCGGAGACGCCGCACTCCAGCACATACGGCAGTTCCATGATGACGTTTTCGATCTCGAACGGTCCGATCCGGTAGCCGCTGGACTTGATGACGTCGTCCACCCGTCCGACATACCAGAAGTAGCCGTCCTCATCTCGCCAGGCGGTGTCGCCCGTATGGTACAGCCCGTCGTGCCAGACGGCTTTCGTGTGCGCTTCATCCCTGTAATAGCCTTTGAACAGACCGCAGGGCGCGCCGTCTTCGGTATGGACGACGATTTCGCCGGTCTCGCCGACCGCCACGGGCTGCCCGTTTTCATCCACGATGTCGACCTTGTAAAGCGGCGACGGCTTGCCCATGGCGCCGGGGCGGGGCTTCATGCCGCAGAAGGTTCCGACGGTGAGCGTCGTTTCCGTCTGGCCGAAGCCTTCCATGATGCTCAGCCCGGTCGCGTCGCGGAAGATGCGGTGCACCTCCGGGTTCAGGGCTTCGCCGGCCGTGGTCATGTTGCGGATGGAGCTCAGGTTGTACTGGGAGATATCCTCGCGGATCAGCATGCGCAGCATCGTGGGCGGGGCGCAGAAGGTCGTGATGTGGTACCGTTCGAACATCGGGAGGATGCTGTGGGCGTCGAAGCGGTCAAAGTCATAGACAAAGACGGCGCCTTCGCAGAGCCACTGGCCGTAGAACTTGCCCCAGAGCGCCTTGCCCCAGCCGGTTTCCGAGATGGTGAAGTGCAGGCCGTCCCGCTCGCACTGGTGCCAGTACCGCGCGGTCAGGTAATGGCCGAGCGCGTACTTGTAGGAATGCTCCGCGATCTTCGGGTATCCAGTCGTACCGCTCGTGAAGAACATGAGGGCGGTATCGTTGCCGCAGGGCGCGTCCTCGGTGCGGTCAAAATGGCCGCTGAAGAGCGTGTACTCGCTGTCGAAATCATGCCAGCCCTCCCGCTGTCCGCCGACCATGATGCGGGTTTTGACGGTGGGGCAGGTGGCCATTGCGGCTTCGGCGTGCTCCGCCGCGCCGCCCTTCGCGGTGCAGATGATGGCGGAAACGCCGGCTGCCTGGAACCGGTATTCGTAATCGTGCGCCTGCAGCTGGTCCGTGGCGGGAATCGCGATGGCGCCTAGCTTGTGCAGGGCGAGCATGCAGAACCAGAACTGGTAATGGCGGCGCAGCACCAGCATGACCCGGTCGCCGCGGCGGATGCCCAGCGATTTCAGGTAATTGGCCGTCTGGCTCGAGGCGCGCTTGATTTCAGAGAAGGAGAACCGGCGTTCGGTCATGTCCTCGCTGATGTGCAGCAGCGCGAGCTTGTCCGGGTAGGTCACGCCGATTTTGTCGACGGTATCGAAAGCAAAGTTGTATTTGTCCTCGTCCGTGAAGCGGATGCTGGTCGGCGTGCCGTCCGGCGTCTCCGTGCAGTGGACGAAGTGTTCGCAGAGGAGCTTTTCGCTGGTGCGGGCGCGGACGATCGTCTTGCTGAGCTCTTCCTCCTCGGATTTCTCTCCGGAAAGGATCATCGCAAGGAAGCAGCAGTCGCTGCCGTTGACGGCGATCATACCGTGCGGCGTGCCGGAGTCGTACAGGATGGAGTCGCCCGCGTTCAGGATCTCCACGTGGCTGCCGACCTGTACCTTCAGGCTTCCGGAAAGGATATAGTCGAATTCCTGGCCGCTGTGCACGTCCGTGTGGATCGGCTTGTGCTGCTGCTCCTCCACATATTCATAGCGGACAAAGTACGGCTCGCCCAGCTTGCCGCTGAAACGCGGCGCCAGGTCACGGATCAGAATGCCGTCGTCGTCCACCGTGGTGCGCCCCTGGCCGCCGCGCGTCACCTGGTAGTGACGCAGCATCGGCGCATGGCCTTCCAGGAGTTCGGCCATGTCCACGTCAAAGGCCAGCGCGCAGTTGTGAATAAAGGAGAATGGCAGATCCTGGCCGCCGTTCTCATAGTTCATATACTCCTGGACGGTCAGTCCTGTCATGCCCGCGGCTTCGTCCGGGCTGATGCCCAGCACGGTACGGAGTTCGCGGATGCGTTCTGCTACCTCTGACAGCCTTTTTTCAACGGTGTTTACCATAGGGGTGCCTGCCTTTCATAAAAATAACCCGTCTCAACATTCATTGAGACGGGATTTACCCGCGGTACCACTCAACTTGCACTTTCGTGCCCCTCACGCTCCATCAAGCGTTTTGCCCTGACGCGGCATTCACGGATCGGATTAGTAGCGTATGCGTTCACCCGATCGGCTCGGAAGGGATAAGCTTGAGATGCCTTCTGCCTGCTCGCACCAACCGCAGACTCTCTGAAAGCTGGCCGTCTCAGCCGTCTTCGTCACAGCCTTTGCTATGAAGTTCTCGGCTATCATACCATGAAGAACGGGGTGCGTCAAGTTTCTTTTTTGTTTTTATCCGATGGGATAAAAACGGAAAAAAATGACAAATCGCAACAAATGAGATGAAATATTTAAAAAATGTGAAGAAATATTTTGAAATTATTAAATTTACTATTGAAATTTTAACAATTTTGTAATATATTGTAACAAAGTCTTCCGAAACGTTTGGGAGGTATGGGTATGTTGCAGCGTCGGAGCATCAGCCTATTGCTGACAGTGATCCTGCTCGCGGCCATCGCCGCGCCGGCATTTGCCTCAGCAAAGACGTATTCAGGCACGATCGTCAGGGACCGGATCATCTTCCGCGCAGAGGCAAATACCTCTTCCGCGATCCTTCTGCGCTTCAAGAAAGGCGACAAGGTTACCATCTCGGGCATCAAGGGCGATTTTTACAGCGTGACATACAATAAGATCAAAGGGTATGTCATGTGCAAATTCGTCAACGTTTCTTCGGCTGACCAGAAAGCGCTCAAACAGGCCGGCAGCGCCTCCAAGGATAAAAAAGAAGACGAGGCGATGAAGGGCATCACAAAGATCTCCCAGATCAAGGTGCCGGCCACGTCGAAAAAGGGGGACTCCGGCAGCAATGTCAAAAAGCTCCAGCAGGCGCTGAAGCTGAAGAATTATTATAAGGAAACGGTCAACAGTAAATTTGACGACGCGACGGTCAAGGCCGTCAAGGCCTATCAGCGGGCCAACAGGCTGACGCAGACCGGGGAAGCCGATT
>CACXEB010000454.1 GCA_902766515.1 uncultured Eubacteriales bacterium | reverse complement strand
CGTCGATCCGGGCGGACTCGTACAGGTCCTCCGGGATGTTCATCAGGATGCCGGTCGTGATCAGCATCAGGTACGGGATGCCGATCCAGATGTTGATGATGATAACGGTGATGCGCGCCCAGGTGGGATCCTCCCAGAACGGCCGCGCCTGCTTGATCCACCCCATGTCCATGAGGAAGCCGTTCAGGATGCCGTTTTTGGCGAACATCTTGCTGACGTACAGCAGGGAGATGAACTGCGGGATCGCGATGGTGAGCACCAGGATGGTCCGCCAGGCCTTTTTCAGCTTGATGCCCTTCTTGTTGATCGCCATGGCGACGAACATGCCCAGGAAATAGTTGGTGAAGGTGGCGAAGAATGCCCAGATGAGCGTCCAGGTGAGCACCTCGCCGAAGGTGGCTGCGTAGGACTGCGCGCCGCTGCCGGTTTTGACGGACCAGTTCAGCATGGTATTGAAGTTGTCCAGCCCCACCCATGTGAACAGGTTGTTGGAATACCCGTTGTGCGTGCCGTCATAGTTGGTGAACGCCACCAGGATCATGAACACGATCGGCAGGACGGTGAAGACCAGGATGCCGGTCATGGGCAGCGCGAGCAGCGTCTTGTGGAACTGGTCGTCCACCAGCGACCGGAGGTCGTCCCTGCCGCTCTTGAGCTTTTTGCCGGAGGCCAGGATCTTTTCGGCGAGCTTGTTCTGGCGGATGTTCTGCCGCCAGGTATACACGAAGGCGATGATAAAGAAGATGGTGAGCACGCCGTACAGCAGAATCTTGAAGGAATTGTCATGGTACACCGGGTAGAAGGTGTCCAGGATCGGGTCGTATTCCTGCGTCGGGCCCTGTTTGCCCAGCGAGGGGAGCATGCTCAGCCAGTAGCCGCCGGTCAGGATCATATACCCGATGAAGACGGCCTCGAAGAGCAGGAAGAGGATGCCGCGCAGGATCTGGCCGCGCGCCAGGCATCCGAAGCCCATGATGACATAGGAAAGCTTGGTCTTCCAGTCGCCTTGGACAAATGTGTTGTTGATGTCGGCGCATTCACGGCCGATGGCTTTCAGGCAGGCGACCAGCCCGTTGAACAGCCGGACGAAAAAGGCCGCGAACGCCTTGGGAATGCCGATCAGGAAGCTGGCGAGCCGGTAGCGGTACTTCCCGAGCCTGCTCAGCTTCAGAAACTCCAGGTCGCTGTACTGTTTCATGCCCGTAATCACTCCTTTATGCAAGCGGCTGGAACCTGTGGAGGCTCCAGCCGCTCGTCATTTACCCGATACGCTGGATCAGCAATCCGGCGGTTATTGGGCGATCAGGGTGATTTCGCCGGAGGCTTCGTCAAACTGGACGATGTAGACGCCGGCTTCCTCAACCTTGAAGTTGTCAGCGGGGAAGGCGTTGTCCCAGCTCTTGCCCTGGCGGACCTTGAACTCGGTGCCGGCTTCCATCGCGTACGCCTGATCGGTCACCCACAGGCCGTTGTCGCCCTTGACCAGGTCAAGGTCATCGGTCCAGTTGCTGCGGGTCTCGTTGTTGTAATCGGTGTAGAAGAAGCCGTCCGCGGCGTTGTACATGCCGATGATGGACCAGGCGTTCTTCTCGTCGTCGCTCATGGTGAACAGCGCGGAGATCTTGTCATAGTAGTTGTCCAGCGCCTGCTGCAGGCCGGCTTCGTCGGTGGCGTTCTTCACGTCATCCGCGATGACCTTGGCGAGATCCCACCAGGAGCCGTGGATCTGGCCCTGCGGCACGGAGTAGGGAGACTGCAGGAGCAGCGCGGCCAGGCCGGGGTTGGACTGCACGGCGGCAGAAGCCTGGACGTTCAGGTTGGACGGGCCCCAGGAACGCGCATCGAAGCGCTCCTGCTGGCACTGTTCGCCGGTCAGGTACTGGGCCAGCTGATGGAGGGCCGCCTGCTTGACGACGTCCTCGTTCGGCTTCACGCCTATGAGCTTGCAGCCGTTGTAGGAGCCCAGGTGGTAGCTGACGCCGTCCACTTCGAAGCTCGGCAGGTCGGTGACGCCCATGTTGTCGCCGAGCATCGCCTTGATGTTCTCATACGCCCAGGTGCCGGTCACGACGATCGCCGCGTTGGAGGCGAAGGCGTCGGCCGAGGAGGAGCTCAGGTGGAAGGGGGAGTCGACCAGCTTCTTCATGCCTTTGACGGCGATCAGGCCATCGGGGCTGTTGAAGGTGTCGTGGATGGAGATATAGGCGCCGTTGTCATCGGTGACCCACTCGGACACGCAGCCGGTGGCGAAGAAGAACGCGGCCATGTACCACGCGGAGGTCTGCATTTCAAACGCGAAATACTTCTGGGCGGCTTCGCAGTCGGCGATCAGCTTTTCCATGCTGTCAACATCCTCTTCGGGAATGATGGACTTGTCATAGTACATGAAATAGCCGTTGTCGGCGGTCAGCGGGTAGGCGTACAGCACGTCGCCGGACTTGGCGGCAGCGACGACGCTGGGGTCATTGGCGTCCACGACCTTCTGGGTCGCGGCGACGCCCAGCTTGGACAGCGCGCCGGCCTGCACCAGTCGGGCAAACTGGTCCTGCGCGAAGCAGTACAGGTCGCCGCCGGCGGTCACGTCGGTGATCATGTTCGTCGCCGCATCGGCTTCGGATACGGCTTCGATGGTCGCGTTGAAGGTGATGCCGAATTCATTGCTTGTGTTGAAGGCGTCGATCTGCTGCTTGGTCAGGTCAACGATTTCGCTGGCGACCCAGACGGTGATGTCATAGGTGCCCGCCAGGGAAGAGGCGCTGGCGAAGGAGCACAGCGAAAGCACCATCATGGCGGCCAGGACGAGGCTCAGGATTTTCTTCATACTTGGAAACTTCCTTTCCTAAAATTTTATTCACAGGCCACGGAAACACTTCCGGACGGGCAATCGGGCCCATCAACACCGCGGCCCTGACCGCCCATCCTGATCGGCGCCTGCCGTGAAGCCTTTGAATCGGATGAACAGCGCGTCCATGCATGCGTGTCATAATCGTCTGTATTTTAGCGAAAACAGACCGTTTTGTCAATCTCTTTGAGAATTTTTTCTCATTTTCCTGACTAAGCTTTTCTTGACTGATTCTTATTCAAACATTATAATCTTATTTAAATCCTGAACACAGTGACCAAACGAAAGGAATACGCCATGAACGACATTGCATCCGGCCCCATAAACCAAAGATTTTCCCCACCTCATGACCCACGCGGAACAGAACGCCCTGCCGGGTGAGGAAGACGTCACGCTTCGGACAGCCTGCGCGAAGGTGTATACCCTGGGGGACGGGCATTACCAGGCGGTGGTGTTCGCGTAATCAGTACAAGTGGCGGATGGGCGGGGCGGCTGGATCGTGATCGACCATACCCTGGTGAAGACGGCTGCGAGGAGGTGATGTACGGAAACGGACAAAGCGCTCATTACGGGTACGACGACTTCAAACGGCTGAGGTCGGTCCGGTTCGACGACGAGACGGGGACGCACTTCCACTATGACCACGGGGCGAACGGGCGTGTGATGACGGTGCAGGACTACAGCCCGCCGGGACGGACGTTCGTGAGCGAGACGGACAGCGCGG
>CACXEB010000453.1 GCA_902766515.1 uncultured Eubacteriales bacterium | reverse complement strand
CGCTGTTGGCGCAGTTGCTCAGCCGAAAATCAATGATGCGGTACTTGCCGCCATAGGGTACGGCAGGCTTCGCCATATGACTGGTCAGAATGCCCAGTCGGCTTCCCTGACCGCCCGCAAGCAGCATGGCAACACAGCGTTTTTTGCGCAGCATATTTCCCTCACTCCTTGATGTTGTCCGCCTTTTACGGCGGCAAAGTATAGCTCGTAAAATACAGACAGAGCCGGGTTTTACTGCCTGCACAGAACTACACTTCAGTATAAACGAAAATCGTTTGTTTGGCAATGGAAATAACGGGACTGATTTTGACATGCTATTTCCGGGCGGGAAACGGGGTTTGACGATTTATTGGCCGAACGGCCTGAAGCCGAACGGATCGTCGGAGATCCAGAACCGGCTGAAACAGGATACGTCATGCGCCCGCAGGAAACCGGGCAGCGCATCTGCCTTGACAGGTCCGGACGCAAACTGCACGCTGTACCCGGTCTCGTTCAGGTGGGTGACCAGCAGCTCCGCTTCAGTGCCGGCGGGGGCCTGCCAGAGGTCGTCCAAAACCGGCTGCGCAAAATCCGGGGAATCCGGATGGCGGGCATACCTCAGGCTGCCCTGCCACGGGTTGGGGACGTTTGTCGGATCGGGACCGATCGCGCCCAAGGCTTCCGGCGGGCAGGCATGGGGCAGGGGGCCGGCGCCGTGCCGGGTGACGTAGCTGCGCGTCACGTACAGCGCGCGGCGCAGGGAAAGACCGTACCGGGCGCAGAAGCGGACCGGCTGGGTCAGGCCCGTGCGGGAAGCGGTCACATGCGGCTGTCCGGGCAGGTAATCGGCGTCCAGCAGCAAGCCCTGCGCGTTTTCGAAGATGATCCGCGGATAACGGCGCAGCCATCCTGCTTCGGTTTCTATCAGAACCAGGCATTCCAGACCGCGCTTCATGGCTTCCGCCGCGCCGCGCAGCAGCAGGTCATCCCGGAGCAGTTCGTCATACTCGGGCGGCACGCGTCCTTCCAGCCCGGACTGGCGAAGCCGCACATAAGAATAGGCGGCTCTGCATTCAGAGAGCCGCCTGTATAATTGTTCGGCAGTCACCTGCGCTGCCTCGCCGACGGTGATGCCATAGCCGGCCCCGGCGCGCAGCTGGGCCTCATAGATGCCCATGCCGCAGGAGCCGTGCCTGTCGTCACCGCGGGCCGTCTCCAGAGCCATGTTGATCAATACGTCATCCGGGACGGAAATGAACGCCCGCCGGTCCGCGAACACCCGTGCCGGACGGCCGGAAAGGGCCTCAAAAGCTGCTTTTTCCCTGGTCAGCTGGTACAGGTCGACCAGGAAGGTGTCGCTGAGCAGGGTATCCGCGCCCGCAAACGATCCGGAGCCCAGCTGGTGGAACACGAACCGGCCGAAGGCGCCCTCGGCGGTATGGCCGGCCTGGGCGCCGCCGTTATGACGGATGATCAGGCTTTCGGTCTCCCTGGAGAGCGCCTGGACAGCCAGCCCCTTCCCTTCGTCGCCGTAGTTTTTTCCGATGACCGCGATGACTTCGGGCATACGCTCAGAAGCTGAAGCCCGCGTTGCCGCGGCGCAGCTGGAGGGACGACAGGCAGGACTGGATGACGCCGCTGCTCTGGCCCCATTGTGCGGCGGATACGCTGATGTCCATGCCGGCGCTGACCTGCATCAGGGAGATGATCAGCTTGGGCAGGTGATCGACCTTGTTCTTGGGCAGGTAGACGATGCGGCCCGGAATCGCAGCCTCCAGGTTCGGGACCCGCGTACTGATGGAAGACGTCAGGTGGATGTGGAACAGCTCAAACCGGGCGCCGGCTTCTTTTGCCAGCTTCTGGGCAGTCAGGTTATTAAGCTCCTGCGCGCCGCAGAAGATCCGGTTGAAATATGTCGCGCCGATTTCCCTGTGGCAGTCAGCGTCGCCGATGGTGATCAGGTATCCCGGCTTTTTCCGGATCAGCCAGCTGTCGCAGGCAGTATGGCGGGCGGCGAAATACCACAGCAGCGGGTAGTCTTCCGGGCCGTCCCCGCCCTGGCCTTCCAGCCAGAGCTGCAGGAGCTGCTTGCCGATGCGGATATCCGACTCGAACTGTGTGACCTGCAGCGGCGCTCTGTCCGTGACATCGCCGATGGCCGCGAACATCAGCTGCGGATCCGGGATGGGCTTCATCTCGTACAGCTTGAGCATCGTCTCATTCAGGCTGTTCTTGGCGATTTCCTCGGCGAGGTAGCCCATGGAGCCGGTGACGTCCAGGCCGATCATGACCGGGGTGGAATTCGGGTGATCATCGGAATCCCGCGCTTCACGCAGCGCGATGTGCCGGGGATTCAGGTTCTCCGGCATGTTCCTGCTGGTAAAGATCTGGTTGGCGGTTGCAGTGTGCGAGATGCCGGCGCTTTTGCGCAGGGCAGTCCAGTCGGAACTGGTATAGCTTCCGTGACCCATAAGTAACCTCCTATAGTATGTTGTTGACATCCATCTGAACGAACCGGCGGCCGCCGAATCCGGTTTCGATCACCTTGTCCCAGGCGGCGAAATCATCATAGGCGACGCTGCGGGGGGCGCTGTGCAGGAAAATCCGGAAGGCCGCGGGCGCTGTCGAGAGGTTTGGGCCCATGACGCGCAGGATCATGCTTCGGAGCGCCTGCAGATCCTGCCGGCCGTCCCCCTTGCCGGTGCACTGCCAGCCGCCGAACAGCGCCGCTTCGTGCGTCCAGGGATTGATGAAGAGGTGATCCTCATTGATCGCGCCGTGGCAGAGGCCGCTGAACGCCAGGACACAGCAGATATTTTCCGTGCGGGAAACGATCCAGGCCGCGTGCTCCGGCGTCAGGGCGCCGAACATAGCGAGCGGGAACATCGTTTCCGGTTTGCTGACCGCCAGCATGACGGAGCCGTCCGACAGCGGGATGATCTGCCCGGTACGGGGGAAAGAGGCCTCCAGCCGGCTCGAATCCGTCGGGGGAAACTGCAGGAGGGACACGCCCCGGTTGTAGCGGTCCGGCAGCATGGCGCGCTTCGGGGGGAAGACAAACAGCACGCTGCGCCGCGCGGTCAGGATCCGGACGCCGTCCTGTTCGCTTTCATACAGGCAGGCGGCATTGACAGGTTCGCCCGTACGGGTGCGGAAGAAGAGCGGCTCCGTCTTCTGCCAGATCCGGTCGAGCAGGGCCGCCTGTTCCGAGGCCGCGGCCTGGGACCGGAGGCAGTGCAGCACCTCCCGGCGGCGGTTGCCGTAATCCGTCATCTCCTCGCTGCTCATGACAAAACGATTTCCGCAATAGGGACATTCCAGCGACTGATCGTCACGGAAGACAAGCTCCCCGTGGCAGACACTGCATTTGAGGCTGATCATGTTCGGTCCCTCCCATCGGCGTTATTGTAGCGAAACGCCTGTCCGGTGTCAAGCAAAATCTGGCTTGACAGAAGCGCTCCGCAGTGATAGCATAGGGATGCGGTCATGGACCGCAGCTCACCATAAAGTGTCTTTCAGGGCAGGGTGCAATTCCCGACCGGCGGTAAAGTCCGCGAACCGCTCCGCAGCTGTTGCAGCTCGGGCGGCCGACCCAGGTGAAACTCCGGGACCGACAGTACAGTCTGGATGGAAGAAGACAGCCTGGATACGCCAGATCGTATCTTGCTCGCCTCTGAAGCGCTTGAGAGGCGGGCAATTTTATGAAAAGGGGTGTCTGACTGTGAAAAAGTATGACACGAAGCGCATCGTTACCCTCGGCCTGATGGCCGCGCTGGCTTTTGCCGCGGTTGCCCTGATCCGGATCCCGGCTGTATCCTTTCTCAAATATGAGCCCAAGGATGTGCTGCTGGCCATCACGGGCTTCCTGTTTGGGCCGATCGACGCCCTGATCGTCACGGTGATCGTTTCCGTCGTGGAAATGGTCACGGTATCCACGACCGGCCCGATCGGCCTGCTGATGAACGTGATTTCGTCCTGCTCCTTTGTCTGCATCGCCGCCGCGCTGTACCAGAAGCAGCGGACGCTGAAAGGTGCGGTCATCGGGCTCGGGATCGGGGTCGTAGTCATGACGGCGATCATGATCCTTTGGAATTATTTGATCACGCCGATTTATCAGGGAGTCCCGCGGCCGGCGGTCGCGGCCATGCTCGTTCCGGTGTTCCTGCCCTTTAACCTGGTCAAAGGCACGCTGAACGCGGCGCTGACCATGCTTCTGTACAAGCCGGTCGTCGAAACGCTGCGAAAAGCGAAGCTGGCGCCGCAGTCCGACAGCTCTGCCCAGCATTCGGGCAAGGCTTCGATCAAACCGTCAGTCATCGTGATATCATTGTTTCTTGCTGCTACCTGTATACTGATCTTCCTG
>CACXEB010000452.1 GCA_902766515.1 uncultured Eubacteriales bacterium | reverse complement strand
GCGTATAATCCGAAGCAGCGGCATGTACGGTGCGAGGATGAAATCGCGTCAGCGATTTCTACCTTGCAGATTTGCCGCCCGGGAGGGACATAGTCCCGACAGGCAAATCTGAGGGGGGTTACGCAGGGGGGACGCCAGTCCCCCTTGCGGTGTATTATAAATGGCAATGCTGCCGCAGGCCGGGTACATTCTGCCCGTCCAGCGTCCGGTCCGGCGCAGCGTGCCACATGGACTGCAGTATCGCTTCCTCAGCGCATTCGCCGATGGCCCGGAACGGCAGGTCCAGCAGGTCTTCCCGCAGGATGACCTGCTGCCGGAAGCTGCCGTCGCCGACGGGCCGCGCTGTCGTAAAGCCCACGGCGATCTCGCCGCTGCCGTGCCCGATGTAGGAGCCCAGCCTGGCCATGCCGACGGAGGCCCGGCGCAGCACGCGCTTCAGCTGGCGCGCGGACAGCGGCAGGTCGGTCGCGGCGACCAGGATGATGCTGCCCTGGTCGGACGCGGAGATGCCGGAGACGATGTCCGCGCCCCGGAAATCGGCCGACGCGCCGTAATTGCTCTGCACCAGGAGACCCATGGTGTAGCGCTGGCCGTCGATCTCCATGATCCGGGACGACGACCCGATACCGCCCTTCATGCCGTAGCAGACGGTCCCGCGGCCCGCGCCCACGGCACCCTGCTCGAAATCCTCGCCGGCGCTCCGGATCGCCGCCAGCACCTCCGCCTCCCCGACGGGCCGGCGGACGATATCGCTCAGCCGGCTGTCGTTGCATTCGCATACGACGGGGTTCACGGACCGCAGGGCGACGCCGTCCCGCGCGCACAGGTCCGCCATGTAGGTCACAAGGGCGTCGTGCACCTTGCCCACGTTCAGCGTGTTGGTCAGGGCGATCGGCGTCTCCAGCGTACCCAGTTCCTCTACCTGGACCAGGCCCAGCGTCTTGCCGAAGCCGTTGAATACGGCGCAGGCGGCCGTCAGCTTCTCCGTGAACGGGTTGGCTGGCGGCGGCAGGACCACGGTGACACCGGTGTGGCAGTTGCCCTGGTCGATGGTCGTATGGCCGACCCGCACGCCCGGGACGTCCGTGATCAGGTTGCGCGGTCCGTGGGGCAGACGGCCGACCGGAAATGTCGTGATACTCATCCGGGATTCCTCCTGCGGTTTCAGATGGCCGGTATACGGCGCTGTCCGCATTATACCCGTTTATTATGTGGCTGTCCAACTTTTATGCGTTCTTTTCCGTCCCGCACATTGACTTTTCACTGCCGCGCTGATACAATGCGCCTACAGCCCGGATGGGGCTGTCCATGGAATGAAGCAAGGGCTGAAACGGATGAGGAGGAAGGCTATGTTGACGAATGAACGACCGGCTGACATGCAGCGCATTGAAACGCCCGCCCAGGCACAGGCATTCATCGAAGAACAAATCGGTTTACTGAGGAAGCAGATCGGGGACGGCCAGGTGCTGCTGGCGCTGTCCGGCGGCGTGGATTCTTCTGTCGTCGCGGCGCTCCTGATCCGCGCGGTCGGGAAGCAGCTGACCTGCGTGCATGTCAATCATGGCCTCCTGCGCAAGGGCGAGCCCGAGCAGGTGATCCGCGTGTTCAAGGACGAGATGCAGGCCAACCTGGTGTACGTGGACGCGGTGGACCGCTTCCTGGACAAGCTGGCCGGCGTTTCCGATCCCGAAATGAAGCGCAAGATCATCGGCAAGGAGTTCATCGACGTATTCGCTGAGGAAGCGGCCAAGCTCAACGGCATCCGTTTCCTGGCCCAGGGCACCATCTATCCGGACATCCTGGAGTCCGGCCCTGTCAAGTCCCATCACAACGTCGGCGGCCTGCCGCCCGAACTGCATTTTGAGCTGGTCGAGCCCATCCGCCTGCTGTTCAAGGACGAAGTCCGTGTCGTCGGCAAGGCCCTCGGCCTGCCGGAGAGCATGGTTGAGCGCCAGCCCTTCCCCGGCCCCGGCCTGGGTGTGCGCTGCACAGGCGCCATCACGCGCGACCGCCTGGAGGCCCTCCGCGAGAGCGACGCCATCCTCCG
>CACXEB010000451.1 GCA_902766515.1 uncultured Eubacteriales bacterium | reverse complement strand
CCGCCGGTATTGGCGAGGGAATAGATCCACAGCGCCAGGGAAACCAGGATCAGTACGACGCCGGCGACCTTCAGTCCCTTGGAAAACTTATTCAGCTGCTTCATGCTTCCGCGCCTCCCTTCTGCTGTGCGGCCTCCCGCGCCTGCATGCGGCGGATGCGCTCGGTCACGATGGCCGGAGGCTCCACCTTCGGCGCGTTCGGGTGCAGCAGCCAGGTCGCGGCCTCGTGCGTATCGCTCACCTTGAACATCGGCGGCTGCTCCTCAAGGTCGATCTCCATGGCATACTGGTTGCGCGCGGCAAAGGCGTCGCCCTTGGGCGGCAGGATCATGTTGGGCGGCGTGCCCGGGATCGCGGAAAGCTTTTCCTTGGTCTCCAGGTCGGGCATGGACGCCAGCAGCGCCCACGTATAGGGATGGCGCGGATCGTAGAAGACATCGTCCGCCGTGCCGTATTCCACGATTTTGCCCGCGTACATGATGGCGATGCGGTCCGCCATGTTGGCGACCACGCCCAGGTCATGCGTAATGAAGATGACGGACAGCCGGCGCTCCTTCTTGAGCCGGTTGATCAGCTCCAGGATCTGGGCCAGGATGGTCACGTCCAGCGCGGTGGTCGGCTCGTCGCAGATGAGGATGTCCGGGATGGCGGACAGCGCAATGGCAATGACGATGCGCTGGCGCATGCCGCCGGAGAACTCAAACGGATACTGGGAGAAGCGGCGCTGCGGCTCCGGAATGCCGACCTCCTTCATCAGCTCGATGGCGCGGTGGCGGGCCATGCTCTGGCTCAGGTGGTACGCGTACTCGCTCGAGCGGTCCTTCAGCCAGTCCACCAGCGCGACCGCCTGCTCAGGCAGCTTGTCGTCCTTGCGGATCACCGCGCTGAAGTGCGCGATCATATCCGTCATGGTATTCCGGAGGTTCGCGCGGGCTTTATCCATGTCGACGAGGTTCTTCGGCACTACGGAAGGCGCGAACTTGCCCCTGGCGACCAGCCGGTCATGCTTGACGGTATCCCGCTCGTAGCGCGCTTCCTCCCGGGGGTTCTGCTTCAGGCCGTAGAAGTAGCGGTCGATATAGGCGTCCATGCTGCTGCGGAACACGTAGGCCCGGTTGTCCTTGTCCAGCGCCAGGCGGTCGATGGCCTTCTCCACCTCGTCCGCGCAGCGCTTGGCTGCCGCCTTGCAGCGGCCCTGGTCCAGCTCCGCCGCGGTAAACACGGGCAGCTCCTGCTGCAGCACCTCCACGGCATGGCCCTTTGCCTTGTCCGCCTCGGCGTCAGAATAGTACAGCGCTTTTTCGATGTCCTTCAGAAAATCCGTCATGAACCCGTCGTCCAGCGCCTTGCGCGCCCGGTCGTTGATGGACGTGATGGATTCCGTCCGCGGATCCGCCGTCCCGCCATGGGTCAGCAGGTAGCCGATCCGGAAGAAATTCGGGTTCTCCGTTTCGTCGGAGGTGACGCGGACCAGCCGCTCCTTCAGCCGGTCCAGGGCGGCGCGGAGGCTCTCCTCCCCCGTCATGGTGAAGTTCTTGCCGACGCGGCCGACCTCTGCGATCATGGCCGTGAAGTCGGCGTCGTCCTCTGGGATCAGCCAGAGGTCGCGCACGTTTTTATCCGCCCGGACGATGCGCCCGCAGATTTCCTGCACGGCCTTTTCGTCCCGCTTCAGCAGGGCGATGTCCGCCTCCTCGATGCTGTCCAGCATGCCGATCGCCTGCTCCTGCGCGTTCTTCCACGCGTTTTCCAGCGTCACGGCCCGGACGGTAAAATCATTGAATTCCTTGCAC
This sequence comes from uncultured Eubacteriales bacterium, assembly GCA_902766515.1. Next base: position 2,607 of record CACXEB010000451.1, on the reverse strand, counting down.
TTTTCCTTCGCGCCTGTGACACCGGCGGCCGTCATATTGGTGCCCAGCTCCTCAAGCATATGGTTGAAGCGCTTCCGGCCGTCCGCCCGGCGCTCCTTGTTGTTGAGCAGCATGGCCTCGGTCAGCTGCTTGCCGATGCGCATGATGGGGTTCAGCGCGGACAGCGGATCCTGGAAAACCATGGACAGCTTGTGGCCGCGCAGGGTATGGAACTCCTCCTCCGGGATCTTCAGCAGGTCGCGGCCGTCATAGATGATCTCGCCGTCCTCGACCATGGCGTTGCCCGCCAGGATGCCCATGACGGCGCGGGTGGTGACGGACTTGCCGCTGCCGCTCTCACCGGCGATCGCCAGGGTCTCGCCCTCGTTCAGGTCGAAGGAAATATCGCGCACCGCGCGCACCGCGCCATTGTTGGTGCGGAAGGAAATGGTCAGGTGCCTGACTTCTAATTTCTTTGCCATATCAGTCCTCCGTACCTCTCAGCGACGGGTTGAAGGCGTCGCGCAGACCGTTGCCGAACAGGTTGAAGCAAATCTCCAGAATCGCGATAAACAGGGCAGGGAAGAAGAGGATGTGCGGATAGGTGCTCAGGTAATCCTTGCCGTTGGAAAGCATGGTCCCAATGGAGGTCAGCGTGGAGGACGTATCCAGGTTGATGATGTGCAGGTAGCTGAGCATGGATTCCGAGAAGATGACGCCCGGAATGGTCATGACCGCGCTGGTGATGATGGTGCCCAGCGAGTTGGGGAAGATGTGCTTGAAAATCAGCCGCCGGTCGCTCGCGCCCAGGGTGCGGGCCGCCAGCACGTATTCCTGGCCCTTGAAGCGGTAAAACTGCGTACGCACGCGGGCCGCGGTACCGACCCAGCCCGTCAGGATAAAGGCGAACAGCAGCGATGGGACAACGCCCACCTTGGACGCCAGGTGCAGCTGGAACAAAGTGGCGACCACCATGAAGGGCACGTCCGCCAGGATGTCGGAAATGCGTTCCATGATCATGTCCACCCAGCCGCCGTAGTAGCCCTCCGTGGAGCCGTAGATGACGCCCAGGATGAAGTTGATGACGGCGACGCTGATGGCCAGCAGCAGGCTGAACCGGGCGCCCACCGCCAGGCAGGTCAGGATGTCCTGGCCGTAGACGTTGCTGCCGAACAGGAAGGAGCAGTAAAAGCCGTTCAGGTATTTGAAATACTCCTTGTAATGTACGCGCACGCGGTAGCCGGTCTGGTTTTTCTGCGCGTAGGTGTACCACACACCGTTCTCCCCGTCGCCCTTGATGCGGGAGGAGGTATAGCCGCCCTTCTGCGGATCGTCGGAGGTCAGATAGTTCGGGATATACCGGCCGTTTTCGTCCAGCTTGGGCGCGCCGGAGGTGCCCTGCGCTTCGCTCTCCAGCACATACCAGAAATTGGCGCCGTCATTGGCGCGGACAAAGTGCTTGTTCAGCGTCTTCTGCAGCGGGTACATGACCTGAATGCCGGTGCTGTCCTGATAATTGAGCAGCGCCTGGTATTCCGCATCGCTCAGGTTGACAAAGACGAAGCCCACCGAGGCATAGCTGTCCGAACGCACACGGTAGAAGGTAGCGCCGGTGGCGTCGACAAAGCTGTCGTAGACCTTCATGATGGCGGATTCCCCGGTTTCCTGGCCGATGGCGTTCAGGTACAGGTAGCCCGCCTCGCTCTGCTGCTCATCCTTGCCGCCGTCCCAGCCCAGGAAGGTAAAGGCTTCACTGCGGGGCAGCGACAGCTTGTAATAGCCGTCGCGGAAGGCGACGTCGTAGTGCGAAATCACCGGCACCACCAGCGCGAAGATCAGCAGGATCATGATCAGCACAAAGGCGACCACGGCGCTCTTGTTGGTCCGGAAGCGGTTCCAGGCGTCGCCCAGGTACCCGATGGCCTTTGTTTGCAGCTTTTCATCATGGATCTGCTCGTCCCGCTGCACAAAGGCGAATTTTTCCTTCGGGATATTCGGTATCATGTTGCTCTCCATCATTTCTTCGACCCCATTCTGATCCGCGGATCAATAATGCCGTAGCTGATATCGATCACGATGCCGCTCATCAGGCCGATGAGGGTGTAGAAGATATTCAGCGCCATAAAGAAGTTATAGTCACGCACATTGATGGAATTCACATACAGGTTGCCGATACCCGGAATACCGAAGATGTTTTCGATGATCATCGAGCCGCCCAGGATGCCGATGAACTCGCCGAAGATCATCGGGAGGATGACCACCATGGCGTTGCGCATGGCGTGGCGGCTGATGGCCTGGGCCTTGGTCAGGCCCTTCGTGCGCGCCAGCAGCATGTAATCGCCGGTCAGCACCTCGGAAAGCTCCGCGCGCGTATAGCGGGTAAAGCCCGCGATCACGCCGAAGGACAGGCTCATGATGGCCGGCACCATGGACACGAACATCGCGCCCGAAAACAGCGACCCGGCTTTGCTGAGGGACGCCAGCTGCAGCGGGAACCAGTTCAGCTTGAAGCAGAAAATGTATTGCACCAGGAAGGCGTAGACATAGCTGGGCACGGAGATGAACACCATGACCATCGTCGAAATAAACGCGTCCTGCCACTTGTTCTTTTTCAGGGCGGCATAGATG
>CACXEB010000450.1 GCA_902766515.1 uncultured Eubacteriales bacterium | reverse complement strand
TACGCCTACGGCGAGGGCGCTTCCGGCAACATGCGCAACCTGTTCATCGACGAGGGCGCCTTCTCCGTGTTCCACACCTCCTCGCTGTATGACACCTATGTCAACCGCGTGGCGGCCAAGACCGAAGGCAACAAGTTCGAAGTCGGCATGGCGTGGCTGCCCGGCTCCAGCGACGGCACCTCGTTCAAGAGCGAGGTCGGCGGCGCGGCCATCCTGATCCCCGCCAAGGCTTCCCAGGCGCAGAAGAACGCCGCCTGGCAGTTCCTGATGTTCATGACCAGCCCGGAAATCAACCTCTACTGGGCGGACAAGACCGGCTACTTCCCCACCAAGGCGAGCGTGCAGGAAACCCCCGAATACGCCGAGTACCTCGAGCGCAAGCCGGCGATGAAGAACATCGTCGCGATGGCTTCCTGGATCAACCCGCGCAACCAGAACCCGGCCTATGACGCCTGCGCGAACCTCTGGCGTCACGCGCTGGCCAAGATCTTCAACGAAGATGCCCCGATCCAGGAGACGCTGGACCAGCTGGCGGTGGAGATCACGGAGCAGCTGCAGTAACCTTGTTTCCTCCATCCGGGACTGTCGGCACCGGCAGTCCCGGATTTCACTTTATCCGGGAGCCGCTGATCCCGCGGACTGCGGGGCGGTGACCGACCGTCAGAAGGGTTGAGCGCATGAAAAGAGCATTGAAAGCAGGGACGGTCCGCAAAAAGCGGATTTCCCGCCGGCAGAAGGCCTGCGGCTGGGTCCTGATCGCCGCGGGCGCGCTGGTAATGTGCGTCGGCGTGCTGGGCTATCTCGCACAGGACCTGCAGATCGCGGCCTTCAGCGAGTGGATGTCGCAGGTCTACCGTGCCCGGGAGGCCGCCCAGAGCGGCGGCACCGCGATCACCGGCGCGTTTGACACGCACGGCGACGAAAGCGGCATGCACATCTATGCCGCCGCCTTCCGCGAAGGGCAGGGGGCGGATGAGCAGACCGACCGGCTGGCCGCGGACAGCTTTGAGCCCGGGGAAACCAAGAAAGCCCTGAAATCCGACACGCTGCAGATCCCGGCGACCAAGGACAAGCTGAACCTGGTCATCGACGAGGAATCCCCGGTCACCCTGGACGACGGCACCGTGGCCGCCCGGAGCTTCAAGATCCGCCACGCGGGCACCTCCAAGTACGACAGCCTGAAGCTGACGGTCTCCGGCCCCGCGGAGCTGACCGTCTGGGCCACCTCGTCCTTCCCGGGCGAAGCGCGCCGGATGGTGCTCTACAACGCGAACAACGGCAGTGAGGTGGCCGAGGCCTTCGCGCCCGCCGCGGGCGGCACGGTGGCCGCCCTCACCTTCCGCATCCCGGACAAGGGCACCTATTACCTGACCTGCAAGGGGGACATACCCATCGCCCTGGTCAGCACCCTGCTGTGCATGGCCATCCTGATCTTCCTGCTGGGGCTCGTGATGATCTTCAACGGCGTCATGATGCTCAACCAGTCCTGGGAGGCCATGAAGGACCTGTTCTGCGTCGAGCCCGTGCTGGTCTTCTTCCTGCTGTTCGTGTACTACCCGGTGATCGACCTGATCCGCATCTCCTTCACCAACATGGGCATCCTGACCACCAACGAGCAGGAGTTCGTCGGCTGGGCCAACTACAACTGGCTGTTCAACCAGTCCGGCGCGAACTATTTCTGGGAATCCCTGCGGATCACCGGCGTCTACATGTTCTGGGAGGTGGTCATCACCCTGGTGGGCGGCATGCTGCTGGCGCTGCTGTTCAACCGCATGACCCGGTTCTTCAACGCCATGCGCTCGGTGATGTTCATGCCCAAGTACATCGCCGTGTCCACCAGTGCGGTCGTCTTCATCTGGATCCTGTACAGCCCCGTCGCCACGGGGGCCAACCAGTCCGAGGGCATCCTGAACTACGCCCTCAGCCTGTTCGGCATCACCGGACCGCACTGGCTGATCGACGCCAGCACCGCCCTGTCCGGCATCCTGATGCTCACCGGCTGGCGCGTGGTGGGCTACGGCATGATGATCTACCTGTCGGCCATGCAGGGCATCCCGTCAGACTACTATGAAGCGGCCACCATCGACGGCGCGGACGGCTTCCAGCGCTTCCGCTTCATCACGATGCCGCTGCTCGCCCCCACGACCCTGTTCCTGTTCGTGACCACGTTCATCGCCTCCATGAAGGTGTTCCAGAGCGTGGACGTCATGACCGGCGGCGGGCCCGGCACAGCCACCAACGTGATGGTGCAGTGGATTTACAACCTGACCTTCCGGGACTTCCGGACGGCGCGCGGCGCAGCGGTGTCCCTGGTCTTTTTCCTGATCCTGCTGGTCTGCACGGCGGCGACGATGCGGTTTTCCAACCGCAGCGTAAACTATGACAGCTGAGCGGGGAGGGATGAGCAATGCTGAAGCATGAAAAAAGGATCGGCGCCGTCCTGACGCTGACCGCCGCGGCGCTGCTGCTGGCCGCCGTGGCCTTGATCCCCTTCCGCGCGCACGCCGCGGTGACCGCCGCGCTGTGCGGCCTCGCCGCCGCCCTGATGATCGGGGCCGCGTGCCTGACCTGGCGGAAGGGCCTTGCCCACCTGAAGCGCACGCCGGAGCCAGCCGACCGGTTCACCATGATGCGGCGCAGCGGCGCGTTTGACATCGTGGTCGTGCTGCTCCTGATCGCGCTGGTTGCGGGCATCCTGTGGCTGGTGGGCATGAGCTCCTACCGGGCCACCCTGGCGCGCCACGCCGCCCTGGCGGCGGACGGCGGCCCCGTGCCCGCCACCCTGGAGGAGGCCCGGCAGCTGCCCGGCTTCATCGAGTACAACTTCAAGCAGGACCTGAACCTGCTGTCCGGCAGCTACGCGGGCTTCGGCGCCTTTGCCCTGGCGCTGCTGGTCCTGAGCGCCGCGGTGCTTCTGTGGCTGGCCTTCGTCTCCCCCATCGTCCGGGCGGACGACGAGCTGCGGCTGGCCCATGCCTTCTACCGGCGGGTCGCGCAGTACGCAGCCGCCGTCGCGGTCACGCTGGTCATCATCTTCCCCATCTACTGGATGATCATCTCCTCCTTCAAGACCAGCGACGAGCTGCTCCGGACCGTGCCGACCCTCTGGCCCGGCCAGTGGGTGTGGTACAACTACCCCAACGTCCTGCAGCGCGCCCCCTTCGGCCGCTACCTGGTGAACACGCTGATCACCACCCTGTGCATCATGGCGGGCGAGCTGACCATCGGCGTCCTGGCGGCCTACGGCTTCTCCAAGGGACAGTTCAAGGGCCGCGACCTGCTCTTCCTGCTGGTGCTCGGCGCGCTGATGGTCCCCATCCAGGTGACCTTCGTCCCGATCTACGTGCTGATCTCCCGGCTGAACGCCATCGATACCTGGGCCGGCATCATCCTGCCCAACCTGGTCAGCGCCTACTTCGTGTTCATGCTGCGCCAGAACTTCATGGCGGTGGACAACAGCTATATCGAGGCCGGCAGGATCGACGGCATGGGCCGGTTCGGCACGATCATCTACGTGCTCTGCCCCATGTGCAAGCCGACCCTGATCACGGTGGGCATCATCTCCTTCATCAACGGCTGGAACAGTTATTTCTGGCCGAAGATGGTCACCAAGACCGAGGCGAGCCGCACCATCGCGGTAGGCGTCCAGCAGCTGAAGAACACCTTCGCCGGCCAGGAGGTCTCCAACTACAACGAGATCATGGCCGGCGCCGTCATCGCGATCGTCCCCATCGTGCTGCTGTTCATGTTCCTCCAGAAATACATCATGACGGGGATGAGCAAGGCGGCAATGAAATGATCCCTGACGGGATCATCGTAGGGGGGACTGGCGTCCCCCCTGCGGGACCCCCCTCTCAGATTTGCCTGTCGGGACTACGTCCCTCCCG
>CACXEB010000449.1 GCA_902766515.1 uncultured Eubacteriales bacterium | reverse complement strand
TCAATACGAACTTCTACTGTTCCCAGATTTCTGATCTGATCTCCTCTGTGATTATCTATCTCTGCGGCTTTGTCCTGTTTATCAAACTCACAATGAACGGGATTCTCAACCGCCGTGAGGATAAGCTCAATAAAGAAACGGCCCAAAAAGCCGCTAACGAAAAAGGAGGTGACCGGTAATGCTTCTGTTGATTCAATATACGCTGATCTTCTCCTCGGTGCTGACGCTTGTCGCACTGGGCGGCTGCATCTCTGAGCATTCCGGTGTCATCAACCTCGGTCTTGAGGGCATCATGGTGATCGGTGCGCTAGGCGGAGCGCTGATGATGCGGTATCTTAACACATCCTCCTCTTTTGTGATGGTGCTGCTTGTCATGCTGGCAGCGATCGTTTTCGGCATGATCTATTCGTCGCTGCTCGGCGTTGCCTGCATCAACTTTAAGGCCGACCAGACGCTGATCGGCACGGCCCTGAACCTTCTGGGCACCTCTGCCGCAACCGTTTTTGTCAAGGCGCTCAATACCGCCGCGAACCCGGATGACCATTCCTCGGAAATCGAATATGTCCGCGCCCGGAAGATGTTCATCGTCAACATCAACGGCTTCGAGTTCAACTGGTTCATGCCCCTGGCGATCATCGCCGTGGTGCTGGTATACTTCTTCCTGTACAAAAACAAGTTGGGCCTCCGCCTGATGGCGTGCGGCGAGCATCCGCAGGCCGCCGCTTCCGTCGGCATCACTGTCTACAAGATGCGCTGGATGGGCGTGCTGATTTCAGGCGCTCTGGCCGGCCTGGGCGGACTGTGCTACATTCTCGCCGGCGTATCCCTGTGGAAGTTTGAAAACGGTGTCGCGGGCTTCGGTTTCCTGGCCCTGGCCGTCATGATCTTCGGCCAATGGAAGCCGGTCCGGATCGCAGTCGCCGCGTTGCTGTTCGGCCTGTTCCGCGCCCTGAGCAACACCTACATGGGCTTCCCCTTCCTGGCGGCCCTGAAGCTGCCGAGCAACGTATACAACATGATGCCCTACATCGTGTGCCTGATCGTGCTGGCCTTCACCTCCAGGAACTCGCACGCCCCGAAAGCCGAAGGTATCCCCTACGACAAGGGAAGCCGATAAAAACCGAAAGGATGATGTCACCATGAAAAAAGCAATTTCCCTGCTGCTGGCCGCGCTGATGATTCTGGCCGCTCTGCCCGTGCTGGCCGAGCCCGCCGAAGCCCTTGCTCCCGCCTTTTCCGCTTCCCTTACCGAGATCCAGAAGTACGGCAACGTCGTCCTGGACGGCAAGGCTTCCGATCTGCTGAACGCCGGCTTCGCCTACGGCGATGTGGTCGACGTGACCGTCAACGGCCAGACCTTCCGGATGCCGATCGGCTCCAACTACTCCGACGTGGACCAGGGCAGCATGATCTGCCGCGCCGTCTATAAGGAAGAGACCGCTGAAGACTACGTGCTGGTCGCCATCAACATGGGCGATTTCGCCACCACCGCCGGCATTGCCACCAAGGAGAAGATCGAGGAAGAGCCCGGCTATGTCTGGCACTTTAACGAAGGCGTCGAAACGCCCGTGGCGTTCACCATCGAAATGGCGGAGCAGGGCGGCTATTATGACAGCTGGGTCATCCATCAGCTGGTCCGCTCGGAAAAACGCGAGGATTATCCCGAACTGAGCGACGCGGAATATGCCAACTTCCGCATGGTCGCCACCACGGGCGTCGGGGAGGGCAAGCTCTACCGCTCCTCCAGCCCCGTCAATCCCGAAATCAACCGCAACCATGAAGCGGACGCCGCCGCGAAAGAAGCCGGCGTCAAAACCTTCGTAAACCTTGCGGATAACGACGCCACCATGCGCGCCTATGAAGGCTTTGCGGACACCTACTACGCCGGGCAGCAGATCATCACGCTGAACCTGGGCGTTGACTTCGCCGCCGATGATTTCAAGGCGGGCCTGGCGAACGGCATCCGCTTTATCGCCGCCAATGAAGCGCCCTACCTGGTTCACTGCAACGAAGGCAAGGACCGCGCCGGCTTCACCAGCGCCATGCTGGAGTGCCTGATGGGCGCGTCCGCGGACGAAGTGGTCGCCGACTACATGGTGACCTACTACAACTACTACGGTGTGAAGCCTGAAGAAGACCGCTACCAGATCATCGCCAACAGCAACATCAAAAAGAGCCTCGCCACCGCTTTCGGCGTCGAGACCATCGACGGCATCGACCTGGCTGCCGCCGCCGAACAGTACCTGCTGGCGATCGGCGTCAGCGCCGAGGATATCGCCCAGGTCAGGGAGAACCTCAAGTAATCCATATCAGGTGCAGCACAGAGGCCGCCGGAAATTCCGACGGCCTCTGTTCTGTTGCTTCCTGTATCCGCTTATCATTCGATACCAGGCTGATCCTGCTGTTGGTGTTCCACCAGGTTTTTCTGCCGTACCGCCTGGGGCGGCCGCAGATAGATGGGGCTCAGCCGGTCGGCGCTCACCGCTTCATTCAGCTTCCGGCTGGCCAGGACCGCCGCGGCGGCCGGGCGCAGGTACAGGTGGCTCTCATCCGCCAGCACCAGCGCAGGTGCCTGCACGGTCTTCAGCTGTTCACGGTATGCTGCCGCCCCGTCTCCGGTCACCAGGACTGGCCGGTCGGGCGACAGGGCAGCCAGCCGGTCCATCAGCGCCATGAGCGCGATCGGCTGGTCCTCCAGCATACGGGTCATTTGCCTGCCGTCGAATGCCGCCGCATAGACCTGTCCCCGGCGCGCATTCTGCATGGGGCATATCAGTCCGTCATACCGGCCCTGGCTCACGGCCATGGCTTCCAGCGCGGACACGGCGACGCAGGGCTTTCCCGCCGCGCCTGCGAGGGCCTTGACGGTCGTCACGCCGATGCGGACCCCGGTGAAGGATCCGGGACCGGCCACGACCGCGTAGCAGTCCGTATCCTCCAGCCGCAGCCCCGCCCGGCGATACGCTTCCTCCGTCATGGGCAGCGCAGACTCCGAATGGGTCAGCTGGTTGCTGACCACCGCCTCATATCGGATCACGCCGTCCTGCCACAGCGCGACGCCGCAGGTCGGCCCCGAGGTATCCAGTAGATAAATCAGCATATCTGTTTCCACTCCGTGATCCAGTCATGAATATCCCGGAATCCGCCCATTGGCCTGAGGGTGACCAAGCGCCGCTGCGCGTCGAGCGGAACCAGGCAGACCGCCAGCCGGGCATCCGGCAGCAGCTCCGGCGCCTGTTCCGACCATTCGACCAGCGTCACGCCGTCCCCCGGCAGGTGTTCCTCCGCGCCGATCGCGGTCAGTTCTTCCGGATCCTCGATCCGGTACCAGTCATAATGGTAAAGCGGGATCCTGCCGCCATCATACATGTTCAGGATCGTGAAGGTCGGGCTGGGAATCGTTCCGGTAATGCCAAGCCCCTGGGCCACGCCTCGTGCAAATTCGCTTTTGCCCGCGCCCAGCGGGCCGCTCAGCGTCAGGACATCCCCCTTTAGCAGGAAACGGCTGATTCCCGTACCGAAAGCACGCGTCTGGGCGGCGCTCCTCGAGACGGCGCTGCTCTCCATGAATGCGCCTGTCAGCACGGCGGCCTGGGACGCGTCCAGGTCGATCTGCCGCTTGAGCGCGCTCATATCGCCGAACGGCCGGATGGCGCGCAGATAGCTGACCAACACCAGGCTGACACGCTGCCCGTACAGATCGCCCGCGTAACCTGGCAGCCAGGTTTCCACTGTAGGCCTTTCGCTGCTGTCCGCCGTCGGCCGCGTGCCGATATTGGTTACGCCGGGACGCATTATCCCGTCCGCCAGCACCATCAGGCTGGCATACACACCATAAGCAGGCAGGGTCAGGCCTTCCGCGTGCAGGTTGGCCGTCGGGAACCCGGCCTGGCGCCCCTTGCCCGCGCCATGTTCGACCACGCCCGATAGAACGATTGGTTGATCCATTTTCTCAGATAGTCCCTGACATTGCCAGGAAGATCAGTATACAGGTAGCAGCAAGAAACAATGATATCACGATGACTGACGGTTTGATCGAAGCCTTGCCCGAATGCTGGGC
>CACXEB010000448.1 GCA_902766515.1 uncultured Eubacteriales bacterium | reverse complement strand
GCCCTCTTCCCCGGCGATCTGATCACGCCGGACCAGCCCGCGTTTTTTGACGCGGCCGGGAACACCATCCGCTGCCGCCTCCGCCACGGCGGCGGCCATACCGGCTGGAGCCGGGCGTGGATCATCTGCATGTGGGCCCGCCTGCTGGACGGGGAGGAAGCCTGGCAGAACATCCGGCTGCTGCTGGAAAAATCGACCCTGCCCAGCCTCCTGGACAACCACCCGCCCTTCCAGATCGACGGCAACTTCGGCGCCGCCGCCGGCATCGGCGAGATGCTGCTGCAGTCCCATGGCGGCCGCGTGCGCATCCTCCCCGCCCTGCCCGCCGCCTGGAAAGAGGGCCGCGTGCGCGGCCTGCGCGCCCGCGGCGGCTACACCGTGGACATCACCTGGACCCCCGACCATTACCAGGCCCTCTTCCACGCCGACCAGGCCGGCACCCTGCGCCTCGCCGACCGCCCCGCCCTCCCCCACGCCGCCCGCGACACCATTCTCGTCACCGAAAGCGAGATGCGGATCGTGCGGTGAGCTTCTGCCAGGCTTCATCCGGATTCATCCAAAAGCAGGATCATTTCCGTCATGAGCTGACAGGTCCTCATTGAGGAACGTATAATGTTATGTACGGCGCTTCCGTTGCCGGGTCAGGAGCCCGGCCGGAAACACCTTCACGCAAAAGCATTCAAAACCATTTCGAAGCATCGAAAGTCAGGAGGAAATACATCATGAGCACGCTTCCCAGAAAAGAGACTCCCAAAAGCGGGACCCTGTTTCACTCCAATCCGATCCTGAGCCGGCTGGGCAAGGTGACGGAGCGCACGCAGACCAATACGGCCACCTATGCCGGCATCGCTTCAAAGACGACCTACTTCCTGCTGATGACGCTGGGCGGCATCGTGCTGCAGCTCTTCGTCATGAGCCTGATGAAGGCCCAACCGGTCTGGCAGACGATCCAGATCTATAAAGGATTCGAAGTCGCCATTACGAAACCGGAAGTCATCATCGTGGGCGTCACGCTGCTGGTCGGATTCATCAGCGAGCTGATCGGCATTTTTGTCCGGAGGACGGTGCCTGTGACCGGCACGATATATGCCGTCAGCCAGGGATACGTCATTTCCTTCCTCGTATTCAAGGCGCTCAAGGGCTATGAATACCTGGGCCTGGAAGCGCTGCTGCTGACCGTGGCCGTCGTCGCCGTCATGAGCTGGCTGTACAAGGCCGGCATCATCAAAGCCAACAACAAATTCCACACCATCCTGATGTCCCTGGTACTGGGCTCCATCGCCTTCGGCGTGTTCTCCTTCCTGGGCAACCTGATCCCCTTCACCCGTCCCTATGTGCAGGCGATGATGCAGAACGCCTGGCTGGCCATCGGCCTGGATGTCCTCGGCCTGGTCATTGCCTCCCTGTTCCTGATCAGTGATTTCAACGTCATCGATACCTGCGTGCAGGAAGGCTATCCCAAGGACTATGAGTGGTACGCCGCCTTCGGCCTGGTATTCACCGTGCTGTGGATCTACCTGAAGATCCTCGACCTGCTGGTTCGGCTCACCGGGAAAAACAAGAATTGATCCTTCCGCGCCGCGGACATGACCACGGGGCTGTCAACCGACAGCCCCCTTTTGTTATTCAACCCCGGCATACGCACGAAGGGCGGTGTATTCACGCAGGTAGGACCCGCGCTTTTCCTCGCTGACAGCCGCGTAGGACTGGTGGCGGGAAAAGATGTCGATCGCTTCCGGAAGCGGAAGCCATGCCGGCTCCAGCCCGCGGGCCGCCTCCGCCTCCGTCAGCCGCATCCGTCCGGCGCCCGTGATCTCACAGACAAAGTAATAGCTGACATAGCGGTATTCCTCATAGTATTCGTTCAGCGTCAGGAATGGGCGCAGGGGCCGTACGATCCAGCCCGTTTCCTCCTCCACCTCCCGCACGCAGCAGGCTTCCGGCGTCTCGCCTGCCTCCATGCCGCCGCCGGGGATCAGCCACCAGCCCGTCACGGTTTCATGTGAAAGCAGGATCATCCCGTCCCGCACGATCACGGCCCGGCTGCCCGCCCGGGTCCTGGTGAAGGTTTCAAAGCGGTTTTCACCCAGGATATCAATCTGCCGGATACCGTCGTTCGTCATCTCAAGCGTCCTCCTGCAATTGGTACTGCATGAAGCGGCCGTTCTTCACAAACCCGAAGTCTGCGTACAGCGGGACCCCCATTTCCGACGCGGTGATCTGGACCGCGCCGCAGCCATAGCGCCGGGCTTCGTCCACGACCCGCTTCAGCAGCGCTTTCGCGATTCCCCGGCGCCGGTAATCCGGGTCCGTGTACATGCTGGAGAGCAGGCCGATCCGGCCGGTAGGGCAGCCGAAATACGGCGGCTTCTCCACGAAAGACATGCCGCTGGTGCCAATGATCTTCCCGTCCGCCAGCGCCAGCCAGGATACGAAGGTCCCGTCCGCCATGTGCCGGTGATAGTAATCGGCCAGGGCCGGAGCCAGGTCCAGTTCCTCCGTTGCGCCTTCCTCGCGCAGCTGGCGGATCCGCAGGCGGATGAAGGTCTCCAGGTCGTCCTCCGTCAGTTTCCGGTAGGTGATTTCCATTCGCATTCCTCCGCGGACGTTCATTCCGGGTCCGTCATGCCGCCGTCCGCCACCGGATCCGAATGAAGCAGCTGCTTCACGATCTCCCTGGCTTCCTCCAGCTGGTCATACCGGACATACACCCGGGTCCGCTCAAACATGGCGCCCGCCCGCATGGCCATGCCGGCGCCGATGGTGCTCTTGCCCATTGCCGTGATGCCGTGGTCCTCCAGGACCTCCTGCAGCATGCCGCTGGGAATCGGGGCCTCCTCCGTCAGGAAGCACGGATCGTCCGGCTCAGCTTCCCGCAGCTTCCTGCTCCCGCAGACCGGACACCGCTCGGCGTCCCCGAAAGCGATCTGGCAGTTGGCGCAATACATCATGGTTCCCTCCTTGTAAAGCTTCTGCTCCGGCCATTCCTCCGGCCGGCCCGTCCGATCCTCCCCGAACAGGTCATCCAGGCTTTTTCCCAGCACGCGGCAGATTGCCCGGCACAGCCGTATCGTAGGGTTGTATTCCCCCTGCTCGATGGCGTTCATGGTCTGCCGGGAGACGCCTACCGCCTCGGCCAGCGCCTTCTGCGTCATGTCCTTCTCCGTTCTGGCCGTTTTGATCCTGAGATTCTGTGCCATATGAATTTCCATGCCGGTGCGGCACCGGCACAAATAGGGATGAAAACGGGGCGCCGCAAAATTGCCCGTTTTCTGTTATAATC
>CACXEB010000447.1 GCA_902766515.1 uncultured Eubacteriales bacterium | reverse complement strand
TGGATCCCGCCATCCGCGGCCAGCTGGACGACAAGAGCAAGACCGGCGCTTCTGAGCTGGTGGGCAAGCTGGTGGCCGAACGTGCCATCGCAGCCGGGATCAAGGACGTCGTGTTCGACCGCGGCGGCTACGTCTATACCGGACGTGTGGCCGAGCTGGCCGCCGGCGCCCGTGAAGCCGGGCTGAACTTCTAAGGGAGGTCAACGCAGATGTATCGCAGAGAAGAACCTCAGAGCGAATTCAAAGAGCGCCTCGTTTCGCTGAACCGCGTGACGAAGGTCGTTAAGGGCGGTAAGAACTTCCGGTTCGCCGCCCTGGTCGTGGTCGGCGATGAGAAGGGCCGCGTAGGCTGCGCCATCGGCAAGGCGATGGAAGTGCCTGAGGCCATCCGCAAGGCGACCGAAGCCGCCAAGAAGCACCTGGTCAACGTTCCGATCGTCGGTACGACCATCCCGCACGCTGTCGACGGCCTGTTCAGCACCGCGAAAGTCGTGCTGCTGCCCGCTGAAGAAGGCGCTGGCGTTATCGCCGGCGGCGGCGCCCGCGCCGTACTGGAGCTTGCGGGTATCAAGGACATCCGCACCAAGAGCTTCGGCACCTCGAACCGCATCAACACGGTCAAGGCGACCATCGAAGGCCTGAAGCTGCTGCGCAACGCGGAAACCGTGGCTCAGATGCGCGGCAAGACCGTCGAAGAAATCATGGGCTGAGGAGGACTGACACATGAAACTCAAGATTACGCTGGTCAAGTCTCCGATCGCCAGCCTGCCCAAGCATAAAGCGAACGTGCAGGCGCTTGGTCTCAAGAAGATCGGTCAGTCGGTGATCCACGAAGCGACACCCCAGATCAAGGGTCAGATCTTTGCCGTGAAGCACATGGTAAAGGTTGAAGAAATCAACGAATAATCGAAAGGGAGGGCCCCCTCATGAAACTGCATGAGTTGCAGCCGACTTTCGGCTCGACGACTGCCCCGAAGCGCCTTGGCAGAGGCGTAGGATCCGGACTTGGCAAAACGTCCGGCAAGGGCCACAAGGGCGCAAAAGCCCGTTCCGGCGGCGGCAAACGCCCCGGATTTGAAGGCGGTCAGATGCCGCTGACCCGCCGCCTGCCCAAGCGCGGCTTCACCAATATCTACCGCAAGGAATACGTGACGCTGAACGTGAGCGCGCTGAACGCTTTCGAAGACGGCGCGGCGGTCACTGCCGAAGCGCTGATCGAAAAAGGCCTGATCCGCAATACCCTGGACGGCGTCAAGATTCTGGGCGGCGGAGAACTGACCAGGAAGCTGAACGTCAGCGTGGATAAGGTCACGGCCTCCGCCAAGGAAAAAATCGAAGCTGCCGGTGGGAAGGTGGAGGTGAAGTAAGCGATGTGGGAGACCCTGAAAAACGCATGGCGCATTAAGGATATCCGCACCAAGCTGCTTTACACCTTCGGTATGCTGCTCCTGTTCCGGCTGGTCGGCGTCATCCCGGCCCCGGGCGTCAATCCTGAAGCGGTACAGAGCGCGCTGTCCGGTCTGGACGCGCTGAACCTGGTCAACATGATGACAGGCGGCAGCCTGTCTCAGGCCACGATCATGGCCATGGGTATCACCCCGTACATCAACGCCTCCATTATCATGCAGCTGCTGGCAGTCGCGATTCCCGCGCTGGAGCGGCTGAGCAAGGACGGCGGTGAGGAAGGCCGCAAGAAGATCAACCAGATCACCCGTTATGTGACCGTCGGCCTGGCGATCCTCCAGTCCATCGGCATCATCATGACCCTCAACCGCATGACGGCTGGCACGGATGGTACGCTGAAGGTACTGAAGGCCGGTTATGACACCTTCTGGGGCTACGCCCTGATCTCCATCGTGATGGCGGCCGGCACCTGCCTCGCCGTCTGGATCGGTGAACGGATCACGGCCAAGGGAATCGGCAACGGCGTGTCCTTGCTGATTTTCGTCGGTATCGTCTCCAACCTGTTCAATGGCATCATCAGCGCCCTGGGCCACCTCTTCGGCGGCGACGGCGGATACCTGGATGACGTCATCATCATTATCCTGACCACCGTGGTCATCGTCGTACTGGTCACCTTCGTCGACATGGCGGAGCGCCGCATCCAGGTGCAATACGCCAAGCGCGTGGTGGGCCGCAAGATGTACGGCGGCCAGTCCAGCCACATCCCGATGAAGCTGCTGGCGGTCGGCGTCCTGCCGCTGATCTTCGCCTACTCCTTCCTGTCCTTCCCGGGCACGATCATGGCGATGATCAACCAGAACTCCGGCATCTACCAGTGGTGGGAAGCGAACATGAACCAGCACTCCTGGCTGTACGCGCTGATCTGCGCGCTGCTGATCGTCGGGTTCGCTTACTTCTACTCGGCCATTTCCTTCAATCCGGAAGACATTTCCAAGAAC
>CACXEB010000446.1 GCA_902766515.1 uncultured Eubacteriales bacterium | reverse complement strand
TTTTTCGTAGACTGGCATCCGGAAGGAGGAAGCAGCATGGATCTGCAGAAGATCGGTACATTCCTGAAAGAGCTTCGGAAAGAGAAGGAGCTCACGCAGGAGCAACTGGCGGAAAGCCTCAACGTATCCCGGAGGACAGTCTCGCGGTGGGAAACCGGCAGCAACCTGCCTGACCTGGATCTGCTGGTGGAAATGGCGGATCTCTATCAGGTGGACCTGCGGGAGCTGCTCGACGGGGAAAGGAAAAGCGAGCGGATGAATGAAGAGCTGAAAGAAACGGTCATGCAGGTGGCCGAGTACAGCAGCGCGGAAAAGCAGCGCAGTACGAGGTTCGTCCGGATCTATTTCGTGCTGGGCATCGTGGCGCTGATGGCAAATGCCGTCCTGAACGTGATGGAAATGGAAGAAACCTTCTGGTCGGGATTCCTGAAGGGAATCACCTTTTCCACGGCGCTTGTCGCCATGGTATTGGGCATCCTGTATACCACGGGCGCTTTGATGAAGATTGCAGCGTTCAAAAGACGGCTGCTTGGCAGAACAAAGGAGGAACAGCCATGAATATCATGATCATCATCGGACTGGTGCTTGCCGGCGGAACGATCGCCGCGAACCGGATCCGTGAGCTTCCGCACTGGCTGGCGGTCGTGCTGTACACCGCCGCCGTGGCCCTGTTCATTGCTGGCATGATCGTCAGCAGGAAAACGGGCGCCTGATTGCCGCGCCGGGATCGGCTGATAGAATGACATCCCCGGCCGGGCTTCCAACGTGAAATCCGGCCGGGGATGCTTTTTCTGCCGCGGGACCGTTACTCGTCCAGCGGATAGAGGTAGGAGATCATGTCGTAATCCCGGTCTCCCCACGGATGGGTGCCGGTTTTATCCGCTTTTCCGCCCATTTTCTCATAGAATTTCCGGGCTTCGGCGTTCTCTTTGAGGCACCATACGATCATGCGCTTCTTCCCCGCCGCCCTGAAAGCCTCGATCGAATGCTGAAACAGCGCCCTCCCGATGCCGCTGTTTCTTTTTGCGTACCGGACATACAGGGCGATGATCTCACAGTCCGCCGCTTCGTCGCCGGTCATCTCGTTCCATGAGAAACCCAGGATCTCATCGCCCTCCGCGGCGACCGTATACTGCCGGTACCGCTGCGATTCCCGCCGGTATCGCTCTTCCACGCTCATCGCGTCCAGGTAAGCGCTGTCAATGATGCCCCGGTACGCGATTTGCCAGTCTTCCACGAGGATCTCCGCGATCTGCCGGGCATCCTCCGCCGTCGCTTTCCGGATGATCATCTTTTCCTGAAACAAGTCAGTTGAATCCATCGGGTTTCTCCTTTTTCGGACCGATCCGGCGCTTCCTTGCTGTTCGGGCGTGAGCAGGGCTGTCTTCAGCGTTTCCTGATGATATGCCAGACCACGCAGTCAGTGAACCCGCAGGCGCGATACAAAGCGAGCGGGTTGTCAGGATTGTTCATCCTTCCTGAAACGGTGACAAAGTCCGCTTTTCCGTGAAGCCGCTGAAGCAGTTCGGTCACAATATACCGTCCCAGTCCCCGCCGCCTGTACGCTGCGGAAACCTGTATCCATTCGAGCGTTCCTTCCCTGATCCCGGGATCCACCTCCGCGATCCCGGACGCGGCCATCCTGCCGTTCGTTGTGTCCATGACCGCCAGCCACAGACCGGCATCAAAATCCGGCTGCATGGCGCGGGCGCGCAGCTCATCCGCCGGCAGGCGTTCCTCCGCATAGCACTCGCTGATATGCCGGGACAAATCCCCGGCGCTGCACGGAATCTCCTGATACTGTGCCGGCAGCACGGGGCGTCTGATATCCCGGAGGCGGTGAATCATTTTGAAATAACGTTCGTCCTTTCCGCTGCATCGGGCCGGATCAAACTGGTCCTCCCGGATAATCGTGACGTCTTCCGGGACGGCCGTCCGCTTTGCCTTCCGGTATGGAAGAGAAGCCGCCCCGCAGGGATCGGCCAGGTACTGTTCCTGTTCCAGAGCCTGCATGCCTGTGATTCCTCGCGATCATGCGTCAAAGTGACTATTCGATATGCTGCAGCAGGTCGGGGTGGTCCGGGTCATCCGGGCCGACCAGGGTGAAGTAGAGGCCCAGGCGCCGGCAGTCGCGGGCGCCGTACATCGCGACCTCGTACTTGCCGGTCTGCTGGGACATGTGCAGCCTGAACGCCTCGCAGGCGATCTTGTAGCCGCTGCGGTTGCCCATGCGCGGCAGCTTCCGGCTCCAGTCGAACACGCTCTGGTTTTCGGGCCAGAGGTGGACATACAGCTTTTTCGGCTGCCAGGTCCCGTAGGCCTGCGCGGAATTGCTGTCCGCGGAGGGGTCGGCGCTCCGGCCGGTGACGGCGTCAATGACCGCCGCCACCATGGCGATGTGGCTTGCGCTCCCGTACTCGCCCTTCACGTCCTGGGTCACGACCACCTGCGCCCGGGCTTTCCGGATCGCGCGGAGGATGTACCGGGGCACGTCCTGGGTCCATGGCGATTCGGGCAGCTGGGGATAATTCCGCACGCCGCAGTGCCAGAGCGCGTCCAGCAGCTCGTTCTTGCGGTCCAGGCGGGGGGTGGTGGTGTGGACGAAGGTGACCTGCACCTTCTTCCCAAGCTCGCCGGCATAGGTGGGCAGGAGACCGCCGAACCAGAGCACCTCGTCGTCCGGATGGCAGGCGATCAGCTGGATGTCCGCGCCTTCCAGGGGCGGCGACCATTGCTGGACCCAGTCGGGCAGCGTGCCTTCCGTCAGTACGTTGATGCGGCCGATGCGCAGCGCCCTGCCGCCGTCTCCGTTGCGGATCCGGAAGCTGTGCGCGGGACGGCTGAACGGGATATAATCGTTCATATAGGGGAGGGTATACCGGGCGATCTCCTCCGGCGCGTCCGCGTCGAGGCTGTCGATCACGATCTCGGTGACGCTGTCGTACAGCGCCAGCATGACGCCCTGGGCCTTCTCGTCCCGGGGCAGGGTGACGGTCATCTCGCCGTCCGCGCCGCCGTCCCAGTAGCGGGCGAGCGACCGGGCCAGCAGGTCGGTCCGCGCATTCTTGTTCACGGACAGCCGGATCACGCAGTTGGCGGCGACATCCTTCGCTTCGCCGGCGCCGTCGGCGGGGACGGCAGACATCAGAAGGGCCAGCAATGAGAAAGCGGCCAGCAGGCGGCGGATGAATGCGGATTTCATAAAGGACCTCCGGGCATATGGAATGGACAGGCGGCCGGGCAGCGCTTCCGGTCAGGCGGAAGCATGCCGCCGCATGGCATTGATGGAGATAATTCTTCGCCGGGGCCGGTTATCCTGCCGGGAACAGGCCGAGGCGAAAAAATTTCGTAACATCCGCCGTTTTACGGAATGTTTCGTCATTTTTTCGCTGGCGGCCTCCGGACGGCGGGCAGCCTCCCTCCCGGAAATCCATGTCGCCAACCGCCGGATTTGTTCCGGAATCGGCTAAAAAAGCGGATTTTACCTCGAATTCGGCCGGATCCCTGGATGGTTTTTCTATGACCGGCTCAATTTTTCTGCGAAAATTTTCGTTCAACCTATTGACAAACTGGGAGGAGGATGCTATATTAATGGCGAAAACGTTTTAGACCATTGCAGCAGTCCGTCGGAGGAGGGGAAACGATGTCCGCCACGATCCGGGATCTGGCAAAGCGCGTGGGGCTGTCGATGTCGGCAGTCAGCAAGGCGTTGAATGGCTATCCTGACGTGAGCGAAAGCACCCGCCAGCTGGTAGTGCAGGCGGCCCAGGAGCTCAATTACACGCCGAATGTGCATGCGCGCGCGCTGAAATCCAAGCGCAGCTACAACCTGGGCGTCCTGTTTTCCGACGACAGCCAGTCCGGTCTGACGCATCCCTTCTTTTCCGTGGTCCTCGAAGCCTTCAAGAAGGAAGCGGAGCTGAACGGTTACGACATCACGTTTATCGGCCATCGCCTGGGGCAGCATGGCATCACGTACCTGGACCACTGCCGGTCGCGCGAGCTGGACGGCGTGTGCGTGGCCAATACGGACTTTGACGCGGACGAGATCCTGATGCTGGTCCACTCGGACCTGCCGCTGGTGACGATCGACAACGTCTTTCCCAACCGGGCCTGCGTCCTGGCGGACAATGTGGGCGGCATGTCCCAGCTGGTCAATTACGTGATCGACCTGGGCCACCGCAAGATCGCCTACATCCACGGCCCAGCGAGCACCGTGACCAACCTGCGGGTCAGGACCTTCCTGGCCTCCGCGCAGGAGCGCGGGCTGACCATCCCATCCGCTTACCTGGTGGAATGCAAGTACACGAACCCGAAGAGCTGCTACGCTGCGACCCAGCAGCTGCTGGCGCTTCCGGATCCGCCGACATGCATCCTGCTGTGTGATGATTTTTCCTCTTCCGGCGCGATCAGCGCCGCGCAGAAAGCGGGCCTGCAGGTGCCGGAGGACCTCTCGGTAGCCGGCTATGACGGCATCGGCCAGATGCAGAACTTCTATCCGCACCTGACCACAGTCGACCAGGACGCGGCGCAGATCGGCCAGACCGCCGCCCGGATGCTGATTGCGCAGATCGAGGGCGCTCCGCCGGAGACGCGCACCATCCCCGCGCGGCTGATCTCCGGGGACACCGTGCGGCAGGCCGGGTAAGAAAGGGACGAACGGCGGGGGAGACCGTTTTCCGAAACAGCTGTACGTCACAAATGATAAGGAGATGGTATCGTTTGAAAGGGTTGCTTGACAACATCTGGAAGCACAGAGCGCATGTCGTGATGGCGCTGCCGGCATTCCTGGTCCTGTTCTTCATCATGTACGTGCCGATGGTCGGCCTGGTGCTGGCCTTCAAGAAGTACGACTACGCGGCCGGCCTCTTCGCCAGCCCGTGGGTGAACCTGGACAACTTCAAGTTCCTGGTCGCTTCCAAGGGTGAATTCTTCACCATGACCCGCAACACGATCCTCTACTACCTGATCTTCACCGCGGTGGGCACCATCCTGAACGTGGTCATCGCGATCGCGATCGACCAGCTGGTCTTCAAGCGCATGGCCAAGACCATGCAGACGCTGATGATCATCCCGGTGTTCATCTCCTACGCGGCTGTCCAGTTTATCGTCTTCGCTTTCCTGGACCGCAATACCGGCATGATCAACAACGTGTTCGGCACCAACTACCGGTTCTACGCCAAGGCGGGCCTCCAGTACTGGCCGCTGATCCTGACGGTGGTCAAGGTCTGGAAGGACACCGGCTACGGCTCCGTCCTGTACATGTCCGTGCTGTCCGGCATCGATACCTCGCTGTATGAAGCGGCGGACATCGACGGCGCCAACAAGTTCCAGCAGATCCGCCACATCACCATTCCTTCCCTGATCCCCATGGTCACGGTCATGCTGCTCCTGTCCGTCGGCAACGTCATGCACTCCGATACCGGTCTGTTCTACCAGGTCACCCGCAACATCGGCCAGCTGTATGACGCCACGGAGGTCATCGACTCCTACGTGCTGAACTCCATTCTGAACAGCGGCAACTTCGGTTACACCGCGGCGGCGTCCCTCTTCCAGTCCGTGGTCGGCCTGCTGCTGATGCTCTTTGCCAACTGGATGGTGCGCAAGATCGAGCCCGAGAACGCGCTGTTCTGATGGAAAGGAGGATATGACTGATGCAAGCCGCTACGAAAAAGCCCCAGAAACTCGTCACCCGCGAGCATAAGAAGATCGGCCCCGGCCAGATCATCCTGCTGTTCCTGGTGTTCCTGTTCACCGTATTCTGCTTCGCCCCGGTGCTCCTGGTGTTCATCTCCGCCTTCACCGACGAGCTGTTCATCACCCAGCACGGTTTCACCTTCTTCCCCGGCACCCACTGGTCCATGAACGGCATGAACTCGGTGCTCCGCTACGGCGCCCAGCTGGCGACCTCCTATGCGGTCACCATCGGCATCACCGTGGTCGGGACCTTCCTGGGCCTGCTGATCATGAGCATGTACGCCTATTCGATCAGCCGTCCCGGCTTCCGGCTGGCGGGCTTCCTGTCCGTGTTCGTCCTGATCCCCATGCTGTTCAACGGCGGCCAGCTGTCCGGCTACATCGTGTTCACCAGCTGGTACGGCCTCAAGGACAGCCTGCTGCTGCTGATTCTGCCGCTGTGCGTCACGACCATGAACGTCATCATCCTGCGCACCTACATCGCCAACTCCATCCCCGGAGAGCTGATGGAAGCCGCCACCATCGACGGCGCGGGCGATTACCGGACCTTCTTCCAGATCACGCTGCCGCTGCTGAAGCCCTCGCTGGCCGCTGTCGGCTTCATGATGGCGACCGCCTACTGGAACGACTGGCAGAACGCGCAGCTGTACATCACGACCAACAGCAAAAAGCCCCTGCAGCTGCTGCTGATCAATATCCAGAAGAGCATCGAGTTCCTGCTGAACAACAACAATGTGCCCGCCTCCGTCCGCGCGGCGATGGGCGGCACCATCCCCCAGTATTCTTCCACGATGGCGACGGTGGTCGTCGTCATCGCACCGATCATGGTGGTCTATCCCTTCTTCCAGAAGTACTTTGTCAAGGGTCTGACCGTCGGATCGGTCAAAGGCTGATTTCATGCGCCCAAGGGCGCTGAAATAAAAAATCATTAGGAGGCTTTATCATGAAGAAGCT
>CACXEB010000445.1 GCA_902766515.1 uncultured Eubacteriales bacterium | reverse complement strand
GTATGAATTTTGTGCACGGCGGTATCTCGCTGCAGGAAATGGTTGTACCTGTGATCGACTTCCAGAATATCCGCACTTCCTCCAAGAAGTTTGTGGATGTGAAGAAAGTTGAACTGCAGCTGATCAGTCAGAGCCGCAAAGTGTCCAATAGCATCTTCTCCCTGGACTTCTATCAGAAGGACGCGGTCAGCGGGAAAGTGGCCGCAGCCACCTATGAGATCTATATGGCCGACGCCAGCGGCGCAGCGGTCAGCGATAAGAAGACGGTTATCGCCGACAGGACGAGCGCCAACGGCGCTGACCGGGTGTTCCGCGTACGGTTCACGCTGAAGAGCGTCGAGTTCAGGAAGACGGAGACCTACTACCTCACGATCGTCGAAAAAGAGACCGGGACCGCCGTGGACCGGATCGAGTTCATGATCGACATCGCGTTTGTCAACGATTTTGATTTCTGAGAACGATAGAAAAATCGCTCAATAGGATGTGTACCGCTGCCTGTTTCACGGAGGGATGCTTATGAAACCAGTTGAGATTCAAGTCATTATGCGGTCTGACAAGGATGGGTACCTGGCGCACGGCGTGTTCAACGGGAAGGAAATGACCGTTTTCAAGGGGAGCAAGGTCTTTCTTTCGGAGCAGGACAAGCTGTACAGGCGCAGGCTGAAGCTCAGGGGACTGGATGAAGACGGCGTCCTGATGCAGGATATGGATTTCCGGAGCCCGACCGCCGCCAGCATGTTTGTTGCCGGGAGACAGTCGGACGGCTGGCAGGAATGGGTGACCCCCGAGGGCTTTCCGCTGGAGGCTTTCCGGGATATGGGCGCGGAAAGCGGCACGGTGAGCGCGGGCAGGAAAGCCCGTTCCGGCGCCGCGGAGCCCACAAAGGCGTCGGCGCAGGACCGGCCCGCGGCGGCGGCCGCGCCGGAGGCGGCGCCTGCGCCGGTCCAGGCGCCTGTCCGGCCGGACCTGGAGGATGCGGTGACGGCCGTCCGGGAAGCGCCCCGGCCCAGGACTGTCCAGGGGCCGGTCGCGGACGGGCATACGGCGCCGGCTCCGGCGGAGGACGCGGCGAAGGTACGGAAGATGCTGCTGTGCGCGGACGTCCGCCTGGGGGCCTTCTCACCTGAAAGCCTGGACGTCCGGCAATCGGCGCAATGGCGGGAGGCGCGGAAAACGAAATTCGCCGACCTGCTGGACCGGGCTGTCCGGAATCACGCGCAGTACGTCGCGCTGTTCGGGCGGCTCTTCGGAGAAGACCGGATCTCGGAGTCGGTCATTGACGCGCTCTTCGAATCGGTCAGGGAGGACGGCGATATCCAGGTGCTTGCCCTGGTAGATGAGCCGGAGTACAAAAGGATCACCTACCGGAGCGATATCCCGGAGAATTTCCACCTGGTCAATACCCGGGCGGACGACTCGTACGGGGATGACCGGATCACCCTGAAGGCATGCAATGGGACCGTGGAAATCCAGGCGGGCAGGTACGCCGCGCTGTCCGTGCGGGAAAACGGCCAGGGCTGGCCGGTGCTGTCGGGTATGGCGGAACCGTGTGAAATACCGGTATTTGAGCCGACCGGCTTCGAAGACGCCCAGGGCGTCCTTTGCGGTGACGGGCTCCTGGAATGGACGGACGACCGATGGCTCCGCTTCACGACGCGTGAGAACAAACGCTATGACTACCGGACGGCCGAACTGAAAATCCTGCCGGAGGACGACCAGCAGGAAATCCTCCGGAAAATCAACAGCCTGGCCAGGACGATTGATGGGGATACCTTCCTCCGCGTCACGGTGACGGGCCGGTCCGCGTTCGGGCTGACCATCAATGCCGACGCGCTGGAAAAACAGCTGGAGGGCCGGATCTTCTTCGTCGAGGTCTATGACAACACGGTCATGGACATTGACAGCGAATCCTTTGAAAACGATATATCGCTGCGGAGTGAGTTTGTGACGCTGGCGCTCCAGGACGATTCCCTGAGCGAGTCGGAGCGCAGCCGCGTCATCAGCCTCGGCTGGAACGCGCTGAGCGGGAAGGAGGTGTCCGCAGAATGAAGCTGATCAGCATGCACGTGGACGACTTTGGCGGACTGCACAACTATGATTACACCTTCGGCGAGGGCCTGAACGTCGTCCTCCATGACAACGGCTGGGGGAAAACGACGATGGCCGCCTTCCTGAAGGCCATGCTGTACGGATACGACACCCGCCGCAGCAAGGACATTACCGAGAACGAGCGGAAGCGCTATCTCCCGTGGCAGGGCGGAAAATACGGCGGCTCGCTTGAGTTTGAGTCGGAAGGGGTGCGGTACCGCATCACCCGCACCTTCGGTGAAACGCCGCGCTTTGACACGGCGAAAATCATCAACCTTGATACGAAGACGACCGCGAAAATCCCCGCGGACAGGATCGGCGAGACCCTGTTCCACCTTGACGCCAACGCGTTCCAGCGCAGCGTGTTCATCAACCAGAACGGCCTGTCCATCGACGGCGCCGCGAGCAGCATCCATACCCGGCTGAACGCGCTGGTGAGCCAGGCCAACGACGTGGCGGCGTACGACGGCGCCGTCGCCAGCCTGACCCAGCATATCAAGATTTATGAAAAGACCGGTTCGCGGGGCCAGCTGGGCGATATCACCCGCCAGATCGCGGAGCGGGAACGGCTGCGCGACCAGCTGGAGCGGGACATCGCCCATCAGGACCAGGCGCGGGAACGGATCATTGAGATCGATGTCCTGCTTGGACGCATTGAGAAGGATCTGGAAGAGAAGAACCGGCGGCTGGACGCCGCCGCCGGCGAGGCGAAAAAACAGGAGGCGGCGAAGAAGCTGCTGGAGGACCTGCGCGGCCAGATTGCCGTCATCCAGCAGACGCTGGACGCAACGGCGGCCGAGCTTGGCGGCCATGTACCGACCGACGCTGAAATTGACCAGAACAAGCGCAGCGAGCAGGCGGTGGCTTCGCTGAAGGCGGGCATCCGGGACCTCGAAGTGGCGCACGCGGCCTTCACAAAGGAATATGAGGCAGTGCTTCAGAAATATGGCGGTACGCTGCCGACGCCCGCACAGCTGGATGAGATCCAGGCGATATATGGCGAGATCCAGGGGATCATATCAGCGGACGCGTCTGACGCCGCCCTCCCGGAGGCTCCGGATGGATACGGGAAGATCCGGACCGCCCTCGAAACGGACCCCGCTTTTGTCGATGCGCTTCAGACGGCCGTGGACTCGCGCACGGCCATCCAGAACCTGGTACACCAGCGGGATTCACAGGCGAAGGACCTCCAGCAGGAGACCGAAGAATGGGCCGGCAGGACAAAGCGGTACGCGGAGCTCCGGACCGAAGCGGACACGCTGGCGGCCGGGCTTGCTTCACAAAGCCGATACAGTCCCGCCGCCGTGGAGCCCGTCATCCGGAACCTGGAGGACTGTGGGAAAAAGCGCGGCGGGGTCGCACAGCAGGAAGCGGAACTGCAGGCTGAGATCCAGCGGGAAGCGGCAGCGTGGGCAGATCAGAAGAAACGCTATGGCGAGCTGACCGGCGAAGCGGCCGCCCTGCAGGAAGCGCTGGAGCGGCAGGCCCCCTATGCGGAGGCACGGGTCCGTCCTGCGATCACCAGCCTGGAGGCGCTCCGGAAAGCCCAGCAGCGCGTCGATGAGAAGCGGGAAGCGCTCCCTGCCATCGCTTTGACGCCGGAAGAGGAAGCCCTTCTCGCTGATATCCCCGACAGTCTTCCGGATGCCGGGGAAGGCGCTGATATCCTCGCGAAGCACCGCAGCGCCGCCCAGCGCCAGGCGGCAGCCCAGGGCATCATGGCGCGGCTGGACGGTGAAAAGAGCAAAGCCGACAGTCTGAAAGCGTCCCTGGCACAGCTGGAGTCCGTGACAAGCACCCGTTTGAGTGCGGTGGACGAGCCGCAGAAGCCGGGGGCAGCCCTGATGGTGATCGGGATCCTGCTGATCATCGCGGGCGCCGCACTGGGGGTCGTGATGACGCCGGCGCTGGCCGCCATAGCGGCCGTCGGCCTGGCGCTCTGCGTCGCGGGCGCCGCGGGCAAGCGCTCGTATCAAAAGAAATTGCAGGCATACGAGGCCTATCAGCAGGCGGATGCCCATCGCCAGGAGGCCGACCGGAAACGGGCAGAGCTGAAGGCCCTGCTGACCGCGGAACAGTCGGAGATCGCCGGCATGGAGAAGGAGCTGGATGAACACCGGGCTGCGATCGACGCAGACAGCGCGGAAGTGACCGCCTGGCTCTCCCTGTGGGGACAACCGGTCGGGGATGTATCCGAGGCGGTCATTGTCCGGATGATGGATCGGGCAGCGGCTGCCGGCCGCCTGCGCGACAAACGGGCGGAAGCGGATGCGGTACAGCGCTTCATCACGGAGCAGACAGCGGCGATCGACGCCGGACGCACCGGCATCGACGCGCTTTATCCCGAGTGCGCCGGCAAGCCGATCCCCGAAGCGATCGAGCTCCTGCGCGCCGGTGAAACGAATTACAAGATTGCGCAGGACAAGCTGCAGTCGGCTGTCCGCAGCCGGGAGAAATACCTCTCGGACGCGAAGATCACGGAGAGCCAGCTCACTGAAGAAGATTCCCCGCGCCTGGCGGCGCTGCGGCAGCGTTTGGAACAGGTCGGAGCCCTGCGTGAAGGCGTGACGCAGGCAAGGGCGCAGCTGGACGGACAGTATCCGGAGATCGCGGGCTTGCCGGAGGGGGACGCTGCGAAGCTGCTTCAGTCAAAGCTGAATGATTACAACCTGGCCGAAAGCCAGCTGAAAACCGCCGAAAGGAACCTCCAGCGATTCATCGCCGAATCCGGCGCTGCCGCGGAGGATCTGGCCCTGCCCGAATCGCCGGAATTGGGGGCGCTGGCAGAAGCGCACCGGGCGACGGTGAAGGATCTGGAAGACCGCGTTGGATACGCGGAACCCCTGCTTCGGGAATTGGATTTGGATACTGATCCCGGACGCGTCGTCGAGTCGCTGCGTGAAGCTGAAGCGATCCTGAACGAATACAGGCAGTACGAAGGCAAACTGAATGTCACGGCTGCCCGCAGGACCCGGAACCGGGAGCAGATGGATGCCCTGCGGCGTGCCCTTGATGAAAAGCGTTCTGTCCTTCATGCCGGCCAGGCGGGGGATGACCTGCCCGCGCTTCTGGCGGCAGCCCGCACGGATATCGGTCACGCGGCGCAGGTCAGCACAAGGATCGCGGATACCGGGGCGGAGATCAACCGCCAGAAGGAGCGCCTTGACAAGGCTGAGCAGGCGGTCGGCGCGTTCCACGCGG
>CACXEB010000444.1 GCA_902766515.1 uncultured Eubacteriales bacterium | reverse complement strand
TCAAACTCCCGGCTTTCGAGCGCTTCGGAGAAGGTCTTGCCCGCCTTCAGGCCGTCATAGATCGTATCGGTCTGGTTGCCGTTGGTAACGATCAGGTGGTTCTCCCACTGGCGGATGGCGGCGTAGATAATGAGGCTCGGATCCTGGACCAGGGACGCGTCAAAGGGCTCGGTGAACACCTCGCCGTCCTTTTCCGTGAACACCCGGTTGCGGCTGTTCTGGCTGCGGCCCATAATAAAATAGGCGGTCACGGCCTTCTTCCCGTCGGGGGTCCGGCCGATCACGATGCCGCGGCCGGGGTAGGTATTGTCCCGGAGCATCTCCTCCGGGGTCAGGATGCCGTAGATCGGGGTCAGTTTCTTCATGATTTCCATCCGCTTATCCTCCTTATCCCTTCCGGGCAATGATGTCCGCACAGATCGCTTCCACGCTTTCAGGCAGAATGATCCATTCCGCCTGTTCCATCACCCGGCGCTGCAGCGTTTCGGGGGTATCCCCCTTTTCCACCGCGACCGCTTTCTGGGCGATGATTTCCCCGCCGTCGGGGATCTCGTTCACATAATGCACTGTGGCGCCGGTCACTTTGACGCCCTTTTTCAGCGCCGCCTCGTGCACCTTCAGGCCGTAATAGCCCGCCCCGCAGAACGAGGGGATGAGGCTGGGATGCACGTTGATGATCCGGCGCTCAAAGCGGGCGGTGAACGCCCCGCTCAGAATGGCCATGAACCCGGCCAGCACGATGAGATCGATGCTGTTCTCCTCAAGGGTACGGGCGATGGCTTCCTCGAAGGCTTCCTGGCTTCCGCAATCCTTTTTCAGGATGACCTCAGCCTTCACCCCCGCCTTTTCTGCCCGGACGAGGGCGTACGCGTCCGCCTTGTTGGAGATCACCAGCTTCACTTCGCCGCTTCTGATGACGCCGCTTTGCTGCGCGTCCAGGATCGCCTGCAGGTTGGTGCCGCCGCCGGATACCAGGACGGCGACGCGCGCTTTCTTCTGCGCCACGGTCACGCCTCCTTCCCGATCATGCCCAGCGCGGGCAGCAGCATGCCGCCCACGGAATTGCCCAGGACCACCAGCGCGACAAACACGATGGCCTCCAGGGAGAAAATGCCCGCCGCGGCGAAATAGAACATATCGGCAATGGAATGCTCAAACCCGCTCAGGATAAACACCGGGATGCAGAACAGGATACCGACGATATCCTTCCTGTCCAGGTAGATGCTGACGGCCAGATACATGAGCACTCCGCAGAACAGGCCCCTCAGGAAGGTCTGCAGGCCGGTCTGGGCAAACTTGCCGGCGCACAGCGCCTCCGCGGCGGCGCCAAGGTTCGGGGCGGCGCACCGGACCAGGAGGCCGCCGATCACCGTGCCGATCAGATTGCCCAACAGCCCCAGGAACAGCACGGAGAGTTCTTCCCTGCCGTGCTTTTCGGGAATGGAGCCGACCTTGCCCGTAAACAGGGAATATCCTTTCAGGCAGATGCACAGGAGCGCCACCGAAAACAGGACAGCGCCCGCATACCGGCTTTCGCAGGCCAGGAATACGCTGCCGCCGAGCGTGATCAGCAGGCCGGCGCACACGCCGGACAGCACTTTTCTCAGCA
The DNA here is from genome assembly GCA_902766515.1 of uncultured Eubacteriales bacterium. The sequence continues at coordinate 727 of CACXEB010000444.1, read as the reverse complement.
TAGGCAGATCTTATCCCCGCTCCGTACGATCTCGCCGATCACATAGGCTTCTTCGCCGCACTTCTTCAGCGCCGCGACCGCCCTGTCCGCGCTGTCTCCGGCGACGACCATGCTCATGCCCACGCCCATGTTGAAGGTGTTGAACATGTCGCGCTCCGGGATATGGCCGGCGTCCTGGATCAGGCGGAAGATTTCCGGCGTGCGGACGGCGTTCTTTTCAATCCTCGCGCCCAGCCCGTCGGGAATCGACCGGGGAATGTTCTCATAGAAGCCGCCGCCGGTGATGTGGCTGATGCCATGGATGTCCGCTTCGGCGATGGCGGCGAGGACAGGCTTGACGTAGATGCGGGTTGGCGTCAGCAGGGCATCGCCCAGCGCGCAGCCCAGTTCGGGCACGGTCCGGCCCAGGTCCGCGTGCTCGATGTCGAACACCTTGCGCACCAGGGAGAAGCCGTTCGAGTGCACCCCGCTGGAGGGCAGCGCCAGCACGACGTCCCCAGCCTGCATCCGGCTGCGGTCGAGGATGCTGTCCTGATCGACGATGCCGACGGAGAATCCCGCCAGGTCGTAATCATCCGGCTGCATGGTGCCCGGATGCTCCGCCGTCTCCCCGCCGATCAGCGCGCAGCCGGCCTGCACACAGCCTTCCGCCACGCCGGATACCAGCGCCGCCACCTTTTCCGGCACGTTCCTGCCGATGGCGATGTAATCAAGGAAAAACAGCGGC
>CACXEB010000443.1 GCA_902766515.1 uncultured Eubacteriales bacterium | reverse complement strand
GTTCACCCGGCGGATGAGGCCGCAGGCCGAACCGTAGGCGATGGGATGGGAGTGCCGCAGAGGACGTGACGAGGGGAGCCGCGAGGGTGCACACCCTCGCGTACAATCCGCAGCGGCGGCATGTACGGTGCAAGGACCAAACGGCGGAGCCGTTTGTACCTTGCGGCGTTTCCGCCCGGGAGCCCCAACGGGGCGACAGGAAACGCCGTCAGGGGGGTTCCCGCAGGGGGGACGCCAGTCCCCCCTACGATTCAAAGAAAGGGTTTCCTCATGCGAAAGAACGCGACGATGAACATGACGGAGGGCAGTCCGCTGGTCCTGCTTTCGGTCTTCGCGCTGCCGCTGCTGTGCGGCAACATATTCCAGCAGGCCTATAACCTGGCGGATTCCATGATCGTCGGCCGCCTGCTGGGCGCGGACGCGCTGGCGGCCGTGGGGGCGACAGGTTCCATCTCGTTCCTGTTCTTTTCGCTGTTCAACGGCATCAGCGGCGGGTGCAGCGTGGTGACGGCGCAGTACTTCGGCGCGCGGAAGGACGACATGGTGCGCCTGTCGATCTCCAACGCCGCGTACATCACGCTGGCGTCCTCCCTGCTGACGGCCGTGGTCGCCTTCCTGATGGTGCCGACAGTGCTCGGGTGGATGGGGATCCCGGAGACGATCCTGCCCGACGCCATCGTCTACATGCGCATGACGACGGCCTCGGTGCCGCTGGTCGCCGTGTACAACTACGCCTCGTCCATGCAGCGGGCGCTGGGGGATTCCCGCACGCCGCTGTATTTCCTGGTGTTTTCCTGTATCCTCAACGTCGGGCTGGACCTGCTGTTCGTGGGATCGTTCGGCATGGGCGTCTTCGGCGCGGCGCTGGCGACCATGCTGAGCCAGCTGCTCGCGGGGGTGGGATCCCTCCTGTTCGCGTACCGGCGCAACCCGTATTTCCGGCTGAGCCGGAAATCCATGGCCTTTGAGCCGGCCATCGTTCGGGGCGCGCTGCGGGTGGGCCTGCCGCTCGCGCTGCAGTGGAGCCTGATCGCCGTGTCCACCACGGCGCTGCAGACGGTGGTCAACGGCTTCGGCCCCACAGCCATGGCGGCCTATACCGCCACCACCCGCCTGGAGCAGCTGGTGCAGCAGCCCTTCGGGTCCATGAGCATGGCGCTCTCCACCTATTCCGGGCAGAACATGGGCGCGGGCCGGCAGGACCGGATCAGCAAGGGCTTTCGGGACAGCATGCTGGCGATGCTGGCGGTGGCCTTTGCCATGCTGGTTATCATGCAGCTGGGCGGCCGGACCCTGGTGGGGCTGTTCGTGGAGGAGGCGGACGTCATCGAAATGGGCAGCCGGGCGCTGAAAATCACCAGCGTGTTCTACGCGTTCCTGGGGATCATCTACGTCTGCCGCGGGGTGCTCAACGGCGTGGGCGACGCCTTATTCTCCTTCCTGAACGGGATCGTGGAGATCGCCGGCCGCGTGGGCCTGCCGCTCCTGCTGCTGCGGTGGTCGGGGATGGGCGTCTGGACCATCTGGGTCACCGCGGGCATGACCTGGGCGCTGGCGGGATCGTTCTGCGTGGGCCGCTACCTCGTCTGGAAGCGCCGCGTGCGGGCGTGAACCGCGCGTAATGCCTGCCGCCGTTCATCACCCGTCGCGCAGCCGGTTTCACGCCTCCTGCGCCAGCGCCAGCCGGGCGTCCGTATCCCCGTCCAGGGTCAGCGCCGCCTGCCGGCCGGCGGCTTTAAGCACATAGCCGCCCCTGAAGCCTGTGAAGGACAGGCAGCCGTCGCTGTCCGTGGCCAGCGTCTCATGGGTCTCCCACGCGCCGTGGATCAGGTTCCGGAGGGCATGGTAGGCGGGCTTTTCGGTATTGTCCTCATGCACGAAGCCGGACGGGGCCTTCAGCCAGCAGCCGTCGTTGAAGTCCCAGGTGGTGATGGCCTCCACCAGCGGATGGGCGAACAGCACGGAATACATCTCCGTGATCTCGCGGGCCTGCCGCTCCTCGCCCTCGGGCGTGCTGGGCCAGGCGTCCACCTGCCAGTCGTTGAGGTCGACGATGTGGGCGGGCATGATCTCGCCGGAGATCAGCGTGTTTTCGGTAAAATGGATGGGCAGGCCGAAGCGGGAGAAGCGGGCGAGCACGTCGTTCAGCTTCTCCAGGCCCCAGTAGCCCTGGTGCTGGTGGCTCTGGATGCCGATGGCGCTGATCGGCACGCCGGCTTCCAGTAGGCCCTCCAGGAGGATCTCGTAGGAGACACTGGTGTTGAAGTCGTTGATCAGCAGGACGGCGCCGGGGTTGCTCTCCCGGGCGGCGGCAAAGACCTCCTTTACCAGCCGGATCCGGCCCAGATCCTTGCAGATGCGGGTGATGGCGTTGTCATACTTGTCGAACACCGGCATGATGACGACCTCGTTGATCACGTCCCACATGTCGATCACGCCGCGGTACGCCTCCACGTCCCGGTGGATGCGGGCGATCTGCCGGCGGAGGATCTCGTCGTTGGGATACTGCATCAGCCAGGGCGCGCAGGCCGTGTGCCAGCACAGGGGATGTCCTTTTACCCGGACGCCCTGCTTCTTGAGCCATTGGGCGGCCGCCATGGTTTCGGGATAGGCGGTCTGGCCCTCCACGGGCTCGTACCGGCCCCAGTAGAACGGCAGCGTGCCGTAGTTGAACAGGCGGAGCCACTTGTCCATCCGTTCCCGGAGGAAGGCCTTCCGCGCCTCGTCCTGGGTCTTCATCAGGGCCACGGCGTCAAACGCGCCGCAGCCGAAAAGAAACTGATGGGAAACCTGGTCGACCTGTACGGGGACGTTGGCCGCCGGGGTGCCGTCCGGGTTCAGCAGGCGCAGGCGGGCTTCTGCCATCCGGTGCTTGAGCTGTTCCATGGTCATTCCTCCTCATTCAAAAGCTCATTCAGGAGCGGTTTTCGGATGCTTGACAGACGATTTATTTGCTTGTATACTCATTGTAATCTTTGAAGTTCACTCTAAGTCAATACCGGGCGGAGGAAAAAACAATGTATTCCATTCAGGATGTGAGCAAAAAGACGGGTCTTTCGACCCATACCCTGCGGTACTATGAAAAGGAAGGCCTGCTGGCCGGTGTGGAGCGCACCCCCGGCGGTTTCCGCCAGTATTCGGACGCCGATCTGGAGTCGCTGGGCCTGATCTGCTGCCTGAAGAACACGGGCATGTCCCTGCAGGAGATCACCCGTTTCGTTTCCCTGACCCACGAGGGGGACCAGACCCTGAGGGAGCGGGTGGCGCTGCTGCGCGCCCACCGCGAAAACGTGCTCGCCCGCATCGACGAGATGCAGAAGCACCTGGAAAAGGTCACCTGGAAGCTCAACTTCTTCAGCAAAAAGCTGGACGAGTACGAAAAAGGCCATGCCGACCGCCCGTCCGGCGAGGAGGAGTGATGGCGGCGCATTTTGTGGTCGCGACCGCCAACCGGCACCAGATGGACTCCCAGAACAGCCTGGCGCTTTCGGCCGTCAACGCCGTGGCCCTGGCCCGCGGCATTTCCTGGGAGGAGGCTTACCGGTACCTGCTGAACCAGGGCCACCGGTACGGCCTGCTGCTCAGGGATCCGTTCTGCGTGAAGAACATGCTGCGCGACGCCGGCTATACGCCGGTCAGCGGGATCGGGCGGTACAAGACCTATGACGAGCTGCATGACTATCTGACGGCGCACTATCCCTCCGTGACCTCCGGCCTGGCCTTCACCGTGCGGAATCAGTCCATGGAGAAGCGCGTCTGCGCCATCCGTCGGACGGACAGCGGCTTTGTATGCATGGACACGCGCCAGGAGGAACGGACGGTGCTGCAGCTGTGGCTTCCCTATGACGAAATCGGCGCGGAGAAACCGCTGCCGGATCCGGTCAGCGCCGTCCGGGAACCGATGACAAAGCCCCTGCCGAACCACAGGGGATTTCAGTTTTTCCAGCCGAATCCCCGCGGGTTCGCGATCGGGGACTGCGTGATCCGGGCGTACGCGGCGGTCTTTGACGTGACATGGGACGAAGCGCTGGAAATGGTCGCGCGCTCCAATGAATATACGACCGCGATCCTGAACGGCGCCCTGACCTACCGGTACCTGATTTCGGAATACGGCATGACCGCGCATGAGCGGCTGACCCGGGACGGCCTGGGATTGACCGGCGTGGCGTTCTGCGATCATATGAACGCGGTCTGCACGCAGGGAGAGCGGTTCTTCGCGATGGTCGGGTCAGACCATGTGGTGGGCATCGTCCCCGTGGATACCCCCGAGGGAAAGCGGTACGCCGTCAAGGATATCTGGGATTCCAGCAAAGAAAAAATCGGCAGGTATTTTACGTACCTGCCGAAAAAGGCGCCCGCGCCGGCGGCGCCTGATCTGCCCGCGGAGCTGGCAGCCGGCGTCCGGCTGTCGCATCCGCAATTTGGCCCCGGGATCATCGTCTCCCTCCAGGGCGGCCTGGCGCTGGTCCGCTTTCCGGACGCGGGGGACAAGAAGCTCTCCCTCGCCTGGATCCGCGATCACTGCAAAGGGGTGGAGGACGGAGCCGGCTGACGGGTGGGGGGATTTATACTGAAGCCTGCCCGGTTATTATGCTGACAGGATCCGGATGATCCGGGTCGGCAGGTCGCGGTTGATGAGGGTAACCAGTCCGACATGGATATACTTGCACATCTGCACATCCTGTTCCGTCGGCGCCTCCGAGCAGACCAGGATCGGCTTCGCGTTGACCCCGTATAATTCAGCCTGCATCCGGAGCTCGCCGATGTGCAGGATATCGAAATTGCCCGTATCCTTGCAGGAAATGACGCCCATCTTTCCCTTCCGGGTCACCAGGATGTCCAATTCCTTTTCCAGTATGCCGCCGGAAGCGCTTTCGCCGGTCCTGATCCGGACATTGCTCCGGATATCGTCGAATTTCCCGGACAGGAACAGCGTATAGTACACGTACGCTTCGAGCGCAAACCCTTCTTTTTCGAGCTCGCGGCGTACGGCGATGGATTTGAAGCGGTACTGGTTCAATCCTTCCGCGGGGACCAGCAGGCCGCCGGCGGCCAGCTTCCGGATCCCCAGGGTGATCTGGCGCTCCAGATCCGCGCGGCCGGGCCTGCCTTCTCGCGTTTCACGGGCCGCCATGCGCTCCGCGATCGCGGCGGCGTCCAGCTGAACCGGCAGGCTCATGTTGACGAAATGCCTTGGCGCGCCGTGGGACAGGTATTCGTCGACCACCGCGTAATGGCTTTCGCCGCGGGGATCGCCCAGCATTTCCGTCAGGGCCGCTTCCGTGTCCCCGAATGGATCGCCTTCCGCGGGGGCGGGGAAGATCCGGCAGGTCAGCCGGCTGTGGTCCATATCGACAAACAGATCGGCGATGCAGCCGAGGCTTTGCAGCTCGTAAAGCACGCTCAGCGCCCCCGTGCGGGCCATGGCGTCAAACTGGCCGGGGGAGAACGGATAACAGAACGGCCTGCTCACGGATAAATCGCCTGCGTAAATCGGTTTCCGGAGCGCTGATTCGGCTTCCTGCAGGGCGGCGATTGTATATTTCCAGGCGGTGCCGGACCCGGACCCGTGCTTGATCTCCCGCCTCAGGAGCCACAGCGCTTCGTAGTCCGACTCCATGCCGAGCATCTCGTTGCTTTCGGTGCCGGACAGGATCTCGGCGCCCCGCAGCTGAAGCATCTCATGGACCGTCATGGTGAAATCATAGGGATGGTACAGGGGACAGAAAAAGCCGGAC
>CACXEB010000442.1 GCA_902766515.1 uncultured Eubacteriales bacterium | reverse complement strand
GCTATGACAGCGAAGGCAACTGGTTCATCACCATGACCGAGCAGCTGGGCACCCCCTACACCAGCGCGACCGCCCCGCATTTCGTCTTCAATACCGAAGAAAACCGCGCCTTCATCAAAGAATTCCGCGAATGGTACCAGGAGGGCTACCTGACCACGCAGCGGTTGTACGGCGCGTACACCTCCGGCCTGTTCACCTCCACCACCGATATCAAGAGCTACATGTCCATCGGCTCCTCCGCCGGCGCGACCTACCAGCGGCCCGCCAAGGGTGCGGACGGCAGCTATCCCTTCGAGGTTGGCATCACCACCATCCCGCAGGCCAATCCCGACAACCGCAAGGTCATTTCCCAGGGCCCCAGCGTCTGCATCTTCAAGAAGGCCAACGAGCAGGAAGTGATCGCCTCCTGGTTGTTCGTCAAGTACCTGACCACCTCTGTCGATTTCCAGGCCGAGTTCTCCATGGCCTCCGGTTATGTGCCGGTCATCAAGTCCGTGGCCCAGAATGAAGCTTACGCGGCCTTCATCGCCCAGGCGGACGGCGGCGACTTCGTGTCCGCCCTAAGCGCCAAGGTCTGCCTTGAGCAGGAAGACGCCTACTACACCTCCCCTGCCTTCAACGGCTCCTCCGCGGCCCGCGACGAGGTCTCCGGCCTGCTGACCCGCTGCCTGACCATTCCGGACGGCGCAGACGTGGACGCCGAGATCGAAAAGGCGTTTGAAGAAGCCATCGCCAAATGCGAAGACAGCCTGTAAGAAAGAACCTGCTCCTGCTCCTCCTCGCCCTGCTCCTGCCGGCGCTCAGCCTGAGCGGTGCCGGCAGCCGGGCGGAGGAGGACCGGGATTACGCGGCCCAGGTGCAGCCGGATGCCCTCGGTGAGACCGCGCAGCTCGCCGCCCGCGTGTGCACATATGTCGACGGCGACACAATTCATTGCTACGCCCCCGGCGGGCCCACCGGCGACCAGGTGCTCAAGGTGCGCTTCATCGCCTGCAACACCCCCGAGTCCACCGGACGCATCGAGGAATACGGCAAAGCCGCTTCCCGGTTCACCCGTGAACAGCTGGAAACGGCGGAGGAAATCCTGATCGAGTCCGATACGTACCGCTGGCAGCTGGATAGCACCGGCGACCGCTACCTGGCCTGGGTCTGGTACCGGGCGCCCGGGGAGACCGCCTGGCGCAACCTTAACATCGAGCTGCTGCAAAACGGTCTGGCCATCGCCAACTCCTCTGCGCAAAACCGGTACGGGGATACCTGCATGGCTGCCATCCTGCAGGCCCGGGCACTTAAGCGCTGCGTGTATTCCGGCCAGCCTGACCCCGATTACTGGTACGGTGACGCGATCGAGTTGACGATCCGCGAGCTGCGGATGCATCCGGAGGAATACGAAGGCAAAAAGGTCGCCTTCACCGGCGTCATCACCATGAACCACAACAATTCCGTTTACCTGGAGAGCTATGACGCCGAAACCGGTCTGTACTTCGGCATCAGCGCCTTCTACGGCTTCAACATGAGCGGCGGCGGGCTCTCAGTGCTCCACGTGGGCAACGAAGCCCGCATCGTGGGAACCCTGCAGTACTACGAGGCCGGCCAGACATGGCAGATAGCCGGCATGAACTACCGCATGATGAAACCCGACGACCCCGGCAACATCCGCAAGCTCAGCGAAGGCCACGCCCCGGCCTGGACCCCCACCGATCCGGAAGCCTTCTTTGAGGACGTCACCGTGCCCACGGCGGACGGACCGGTATCCCGCCCGTTCGCGGCCCTCGCGCTGGATACCTCCGTATCCATGGCCGTCCTGGCCGACGTAGTCGACAGCGGCATCCCGGGCCTGATCTGTCTGGAATGCGGCGACTGTGGTCCGGACAGCGTAATGGTCTATACCCCCTTCGACACCGCCGCCGGCGGCGAACCCCTGACCGCTGAATGCATCGGCCGGCGCACCCTGTTCGTGCGCGGCCTCGTGCAGCAGCTGGACGGCGAATACTTTATCCGCGTGTATACTCAGGACGGCATTGCCTTCCTGGACTGAAAAAGGAGAAAATGATATGAAGAAACTGCTTGCCCTCTGCCTCGTCCTGTGCCTGGCCGCCGGCCTCGCCGCTGTGGCGGAAGAAAACCAGGGCCTCAAGGACGCCCTCAGCTTCGTCAAAACCATGTACAAGAACAAGCCCGCTTCCACTCCCAAGGATTACGAGCTGGTCGGTTCCGTACCCTCTGACGGCGATCCCTATCCCGTGGAATGGACCACCGATTCCGACACCATCACCGTGACCCGCCTTGAAAGCGGCATGGTCAAGATCGACGTGGACGAGGACAACACGAAGGAAGTCCACTACACCCTGACCGCGACCGTCACCGACGGCACCGACAGCCTTTCCATCTCCTTCGAGCGCTTCGTACCCGCCGCCATCAACCTGGACGTGCTGAGCGAAGAGGAGATCGTGGAGATCGCCTACACGCTGGAAGACCAGGCGAAGATGCCCGCCGTGACCGCCCTGCACGGCACCGTCGTGGCGATCCCCTCCGCGTACAGCGAGCAGTACGGCAACATCACCGTTAACATCCAGGTCGGCGATCTGGCTGACAAGCCGATCCAGTGCTACCGCCTGAAGGGCGAAGGCATCGCTGAGCTCAAGGAAGGCGACGAGATCGCCGTCTTCGGCATGATCAAGAACTATAAGGGCACCATCGAGTTTGATGCGGGCTGCATCATCATCCCGGTTGATTCCTGCCAGAGCGCGCGCGTGGCCGGTTACGGCTACACCCTCGAAGAGGGCGCGACCATGAGCCGCGAATCCACCGTCACCGGCGTAATCAGCGCGATCCCCAGCGCCTACAGCGCCGACTACGGCAACATCACCGTCAACATCGACGTACCCGGCCTGGAAGGCTACACCATCCAGGCGTACCGCCTGGCCGGCGGCGAAGACCTGGCGGTCGGCGATACCATCACCGTGACCGGCACCCTGACCAACTACAAGGGCACCATCGAGTTCGGCAAGGGCTGCACCTACACCAAATAACCGTTACCCGGAAAACACCGGAGGGGCTGCGACGCAGCCCCTCCATTTTGTATGATGATTATCTGTGCTTATTGCGTTTTCGCTTGGTCTGCGGCTTATCCGCCGGCTTGTCGCCCCGCAGGGCGAACAGCTCATCGCGCAGCTTCGCGGCCTTCTCGAAGTCCAGTTCGCCGGCGGCGGCCAGCATCCTGTCCTCCAGCTCCCGGATCATCTGCTGCTTCTCATCCTCCGTCATTTCCCCCGGGAGGCTGTCAGACACCTTGTCGGTGATCTCAAGCAGCGCCTTGACGGACGCGTGGACGCTCTCCGGCGTGATGCCGTGGGCCTCGTTGTACGCCTCCTGGATCGCGCGGCGGCGGTTGGTCTCGGCGATCGCGTTCACCAGGCTGTCCGTCATCGTATCGGCATACAGGATCACGCGGCCGTCCACGTTGCGCGCGGCACGGCCGATCGTCTGGATCATGCTGGTCTGACTGCGCAGGAAGCCCTCCTTGTCCGCGTCCAGGATGGCCACCAGGCCGACCTCCGGCATGTCCAGGCCCTCGCGCAGCAGGTTGATGCCCACCAACACGTCAAACTGGCCGGTGCGCAGATCGCGGATCAGCTTGCTTCGCTCCATCGTCTCGATGTCCGAATGCAGGTAGCGCACGCGGAAGTCCAGCTCACGCAGGTAATCCGTCAGGCTTTCCGCGTTCTTCTTGGTCAGGGTGGTCGCCAGGACGCGGTAGCCCTGGTCGATCGTCGCGCGGATCTCCCCCACGAGATCGTCCACCTGGCCCGTGGCGGGCCGCACCGTCAGCTTCGGGTCCAGAAGGCCCGTGGGCCGGATG
>CACXEB010000441.1 GCA_902766515.1 uncultured Eubacteriales bacterium | reverse complement strand
CGTGCGGATGCCGCCGAGTTTGCCGAAAAGCTTCCGGAAGGATATGACACCATCATCGGCGAGCGCGGCGTCGGCCTTTCCGGCGGTCAGCGGCAGCGCATCGCGCTGGCGCGGGCCATGGCCGTCCGGCCGGGGATCCTGGTCATGGACGACACGACCTCCGCCGTCGACAGCGAAACGGAGCAGTATATCCAGGAACAGCTCCGGCACCTGCCCTACCCCTGCACCAAGTTCATCATCGCGCAGCGCATCTCGTCCATGCGCGACGCGGACCTGATCCTGGTGGTCAAAGACGGACGGATCGCCGAGCGCGGCACCCACCAGGAGCTGCTGGCGCAGCGCGGCTACTACTGGCAGACCTATTGCCTGCAATACGGCCTGTCCCCCGAGGAGGCGGCCTGACGATGGCGAGAAATAAATTTGACGTCGATGAGCGGCTGGAGTCGCCGTTCCGGTGGAAGCACCTCAAACGGGCCGGCAAATACGTTGCCAGGCACAAGTACAAGATGATCGCGGCGCTGCTGCTCAGCGCGCTGGCCAGCGTGGCGACCCTGTACATCCCGAAGATCACCCAGTGGGTGCTCGACGAGGCGGTGCCCAACAAGGATGCCGCCATGATCGGCAAGATGGCGCTGCTGTTCGTCGGCGTCATCGCGATCAGCATCGTGCTGACCACCATCCGGTCCCGGATGATGGCGCACGTGAGCCAGCGGATCATCTACGATATCCGCAGCGACCTGTTCGCCCACCTGCAGAAGCTGCCCTTCAGCTATTACGACAGCCGCCCGGCCGGAAAGATCCTGGTGCGCGTCATCAATTACGTCAATTCCGTTTCGGACATCCTCTCCAACGGCATCATCAACATGATCCTGGAGATCATCAACCTGGTGTTCATCGTCATCTTCATGTATTCCACCGACGCCACGCTGGCGACAGTCATCATCGCCGGCCTGCCCCTCTTCGTCGGCATCATCATCCTGATCAAGCCCCGCCAGCGCAAGGCCTGGCAGAACCAGAGCAACAAAAACAGCAACTACAACGCCTACCTGGCCGAGTCCATCGACGGCGTGCGGGTCAGCCAGTTCTTCGACCGGCAGGAGGTCAATATCTCCATCATGCGGCGCCTGGCTGAGGCCTGCCGCGCCGCCTGGCTGCGCGCCGTCCGGATCAGCAACACCGTGTGGCTCAGCAGCGAAACCATGACCCAGCTGGTCACGACCTTTCTGTACATCGCCGGCGTCTACTGGATGGGCGGCGGCAGGATGGTATCCTTCGGCGTGATCCTGGCCATGGGCCAGTACGTCAGCCGCTTCTGGCAGCCTATCACCAACCTGGCGAACATCTACAATTCCTTCGTCAACAACATCGCCTACCTGGAGCGGATCTTCGAGACCATGGACGAGCCCGTGGTCGTCGACGACGCCCCGGACGCGGAAGATCTGCCGCCCATCAGCGGGGAGATCGACTTCGAGGACGTGACCTTCTCCTATGAAGAAGGCGTCAACGTCCTGGAGCACATGGACCTGCACGTCCGCGCCGGCGAAAGCATCGCCCTGGTCGGCCCCACGGGCGCGGGCAAAAGCACGATCATCAACCTGCTGTGCCGGTTCTACAACCTGAATGGCGGGCGGATCCTGCTGCACGACCAGACGGGCGGCACCCATGACATCAGCCGGGCAACGCTGCACTCCCTGCGCAGCCAGCTGGGCATCATGCTGCAGGACAGCTTCATCTTCTCCGGCACGCTGATGGAAAACATCCGCTACGGCCGCCTGGACGCCACGGACAGCGAGGTGCGCGAGGCCGCCCGGCGGGTGCGCGCGGACGAGCTGATCCGCAAGATGCCCATGGGCTACAAGACGGAAATCAAGGAGCGCGGCAACAACCTGTCCCAGGGCGAAAAACAGCTGGTCGCGTTTGCCCGCACGCTGCTCTCCGATCCCGCCATCCTGATCCTGGATGAGGCGACCTCCTCCATCGACACGCAGACCGAAAAACTCCTGCAGGAGGGCATCCAGGAGATGCTCAAGGGCCGCACCAGCATCATCGTGGCGCACCGGCTCAGCACCATCAAAAACTGCGACCGCATCCTGTACATCAGCCACAAAGGCATCGCCGAGATGGGCAGTCACGAGGAGCTCATGGCCAAGCGCGGCCTGTACTACCAGCTCTATACCGCGCAGGTCCGCGAGGACGCCGCCTGACGAACCAAACACTTTACAAATCCGGAAAAATATGATATTGATAAACGGTTCTTATCTCTGCATTCTCCCTCAGCCTTCAGGCATATGGGAAGCCCGACGGACAGGAGTTGGCTCAGCGTCATGACCACCGCAATGCTCAGACCCGTTCAGACCATCCACCGTTACCGTGCGCAGATCAGGATGCTCCTGCTCTGCGCGGTCTTGTTTTTCGCGCTGCAGTCCGTCTGCGCTTCCGCGGAAACCAGCCGTCCGTTTTTTGTCGGCGCCGGCCTGTCCCAGGCGGACGGCGCCCTGCCCACGGACGCGGTCTCGATATTCCAGAAAAAGGACGGCTATTATCTCTTCCTGCCGTCGGCGTGGGATCCCGAACACCTGGTCCTTTGCTGCAGGGAAGGCGACGACATGTACATCGGCGATACGCTTTACCACAACGGCGACATCGTCTCCCTGCCGCCGGGCACATCCACCGTGATCACCAACGGTTCAAGGCAATACGAACTCGTCAACGTCCTGCAATCCGCCGTCATCCCCGCCGTATTCCTGACCACAGACAATCCGGACACACAGATCATCAACAAGGATTTCACCGATAAAACGGTCAAGGAACCGGGCGCATGCAAGATCGTGGACGCAGACGGCACCTGCGAGTACGACGGGCGGCTGAGCTATGTCCGCATCCGGGGCAATTCCACGCGCTCCATGCCCAAGAAACCCTTCCAGATCAAGCTGGGCAGGAAAGCGCCGCTGTTCGGCTTGCACAGCAACAAAACCTGGATCCTGCTGGCCAACTACATCGACAAGTCCCTGATCCGGAACACGATCTCCATGGATATGGCACGCTACGCCGGCGTATACGCATACGTCCCCGGCACGCAGGCCGTGGATCTGTTTATCAACCACCAGTATGCCGGCAGCTACCTGCTGACGGAAAAATGCGAGGTGGACAGCGGCCGCCTGGAGATCACTGACCTCGAAGCCATGAACGAACAGCTGAATCCGGAGGCGCTTTCCTCCTTCGGTCCGAGCGAGTACGCAGCCAACGAGCAGAAAGGCCTTCACCTGGAGCAGGACCCGGAAGACAAGACGGGCGGCTACCTGGTGCTGGCCACCCTGATTACCTATTATGAAAATGATCCGGCAGGCTTCGTCACCCGCCGCGGCCAGCCCTTCGTAATCGACCATCCCAAGAACGCTTCCGAAGCCGAAACGGCGTACGTCAGCGCCTGCTTCCAGCGGATCGAGGACGCCCTCTTTGCCGGCGGCACCGACGAAAACGGAACGTCCTGGACCGAATGGCTGGATGAAACGACCTTCGTACACCGATACCTGCAGGCGGAGATCACCGGCGATTATGACGGAAACTGCCCTT
>CACXEB010000440.1 GCA_902766515.1 uncultured Eubacteriales bacterium | reverse complement strand
CGCGGCCCGGACGCGGCAAGGAATATCGTGGAATATGCCAATCACCCCGGCGGCAGCTGCTGGAGCGACCTGCGCGTCAAAAACGGCGCGAAGGATCCCTTCGGCATCCGGCTGTGGTGCCTGGGCAACGAAATGGACGGCCCCTGGCAGATGGGCCACAAAACCGCCTTTGAATACGGCCGCACCGCCAACGAGGCCGCCAAGCTGATGAAGTGGGTCGATCCCTCCATCGAGGTGGTCGCCTGCGGCTCCTCCTCCCACAGCATGCCCACCTACGGCGGCTGGGAATACGAGATGCTGATGGAATGCTACGAGAACGTGGATTACGTCTCCCTCCACCGGTATTACGGCAACCCGACCGGCGACACCCCCGGCTTCCTGGCCCGCAGCATGGACCTGGACGACTTCATCCGCGAGGTGGTCGCCATCTGCGACGCCGTCGGCGGCCGCAAGCACGCGAAGAAGAAGCTCAACCTCTCCTTCGACGAGTGGAACGTCTGGTACCATTCGAGCGAGCAGGACAAGGAGGTCTGGAAGGCCGACAAGTGGGGCAGGGCCCTGCCGCTGCTGGAGGACGTCTACAACTTCGAGGACGCCCTGCTGGCGGGCGCGATCCTGATCACCTTCCTGCGCAACGCGGACCGCGTCAAGGTGGCCTGCCTGGCGCAGCTGGTCAACGTGATTGCCCCCATCATGACCCGCAACGGCGGCGGCGTCTGGGCGCAGACGATCTTCTACCCGCTGATGCATGCCAGCCGCTACGGCCGGGGCACGGCCCTGCGGCCGGTCATCTCCTCCCCGGTGTACGACTGCAAGGATTACGACGCGGTGCCTCTGGCGGACGCGGCCGCTTCCGTGGACGACGACGGGACGCTGACCATCTTCGCGATCAACCGCAGCCTGGACGAGGATATCGAGCTGGACTGCGACCTGCGCGCCTTCGGGCCGCTGAAGCCGCTGGAGCACATTGTCCTGCACCATGATGACGTGAAGGCGGTCAACACCGAGGACCGGCCCAACGAGGTCGCTCCCGCGAACGGCACCCCTGTCCGCCTGGACGGCGGCCGCGCCAGCGTCGTCCTGCCAGCCCTGAGCTGGAACGTCATCCGGCTGGGCCGGTGACGGAAGGGGAAGGGAAACAGCATGCTGTACCGCCTGATGGTTACGCTGATCGCCGCCTGCCTGCTCACGGGCGCCGCCGCGGCGGAGGAAATGCCGCCCATCCCGAAATTCAGGGAGGTGGCCGTGCACGATCCCTCCATCATCCGCGCGGAGGACGGCACCTTCTACATCTACGGCAGCCATATGGCCGCCGCGAAAAGCACGGACCTGATCCAGTGGACCCTGATCTCAAGGGACGCGCAGGCCGGCTGCACCCTGGTCGAAAACGTGCAGGAGCAGATGAAGGAAGCCCTGACCTACGCCCGCACGAACACCTTCTGGGCGCCGGATGTGCAGCGGCTGAAGGACGGGCGCTACTACCTCTACTATTGCACCTGCGAAGGTTCCAGCCCGCTGAGCATGCTGGGCGTCGCGGTCAGCGACAGCCCGGAAGGGCCCTTTGAGAACCTCGGCGTCTTCCTGAAGAGCGGCTATCCGGGCTACAATGCCACGGTCTATCCCAACGTCGTGGATCCCTGCGTGTTTTTTGACCAGGAGGGCCGGCTGTGGATGGTCTACGGCAGCTATTCCGGCGGCATCTACATTCTCGAGATGGACGCGGAAACCGGCTTCCCGCTGCCCGGCCAGAACTACGGCAAAAAGCTGCTGGGCAAAAACCACGCGCGGATCGAGGGGCCGTACATCCTGTACAGCCCGGACACCGGCTACTACTACCTGTTTCTCTCCTTCGGCGGCCTCGGCGCTGACGACGGCTACAACATCCGGGTGTGCCGCAGCCGCGCGCCCGACGGGCCCTATGAGGACGCCCTCGGCCAGGACATGACCCGGTGCGGCGGCGCGGCGGGCACCTTCTTCCATGATCCCGACTACGAAGGCTACGGCGTCAAGCTGATGGGCGGCTACTGCTTTGAGAACCTGCCCTCGGACACCAACCAGTTCCGCCTGGCCTACCGGTCCCCGGGCCATAACTCCGCCTGGTATGACGCGGAGACGGGGCGGTACTTCCTGGTCTTCCATACCCGCTTCGCCGGCAGCGGCGAGACCTTCCGGGTGCGGGTGCACCAGATGGCGATGAACGCCGACGGCTGGCCCGTCGTGCTGCCCCAGCGCTACGCGGGGGAAAGCCTGGCAGCTGTGCCGGCGGACCGGCAGGCCGGCCTGTACAAGGTCGTCCTGCACGGGCGGGATATCAACCGCGTCGAGCACACGAGCCGGACGGTCACCCTGAACGCGGATGGCACTGTCGCCGGCGATTTGACCGGCAGCTGGTCCGTGTCGGGCACCGCCTTTACGTGCGAGCTGGACGGCGTGAGCTATACCGGCGTCATGACCACCGCCCTGGACAGCAAGGAAAACGTCTGGGTGCCGGTGTTTACCGCGCTTGACGGTACCGGCGCCGCCCTCTGGGGCTCCCGGGCCGCCCATTGATGATTCTCTCTCTTCCTGTCCTTTGACCGAATCCAGAGGTAATGCGTATGAAAAAAACAGCTGCCCTGCTGGTTTGCCTGCTCAGCGTCCTGGCGCTGGCGGCTTCCGCCTGGGCGGAGGAAGGCGGATCGGCGGCGTGGATGATCTTCAGCAGCCGGTCGGAGCCGTACTATCATGAGCTGGCGCAGGGGGAGGATACGCCCCTGTACCAGGGAGAAAGCCTCGAAACCGCCGTCGGCCGGACGCTCGTCAACGGCGACCGGGCGGAAATCACCTTTACCGTGCCTGAGGACGCGCGCTATGAGCTGTGGTTCCGGTATATCCCGGAAACCCAGAGCGCCCTGCCCTGCGAGATGACGGTCTCGCTGGACGGCGAGGTGCCCTTCTCCGAGCTGAGGCGCATCAAGCTGAAGAGCAGGTGGGTGGATGACGGCGTTTTCCCGCTTGATCGCTACGGCAACGAGATCGCGACCACCCCCACGGCTGTCCATGAGCCGCTGGAAGCGGGCCTCACCGACAGCGCCGGCTGGGTCGACGCGCCTTTCCTCTTTTCGCTGACGGCGGGGGAGCACACGCTGGCCGTGGAGCTGCAGGAGGGGAGCGTCACCCTGGAAGCCCTGTCCCTGCG
Source organism: uncultured Eubacteriales bacterium (assembly GCA_902766515.1). The sequence goes on along the minus strand of CACXEB010000440.1, from coordinate 1,200 downwards.
CGGACCGGAAGCCGTGCCCGCCTATGCCGGGCAGGCCGCTGAAGGCACGGGCCTCATCGTCATTGAGGGCGAGCAGATCGACGCGCGCAACAAGAGCAGCATCCGCGCCGCGGGCGAGTTTGATCCCCACCTGACGCCCTATGAAACCGGTCACCGGCGGATGAACTTCCTGGACGGCGCGTCCTTCGATACCGCCGGGGACGAGGTCACCTACCGCTTTACGGCGGAGACCGCGGGCTGGTATTACATGTCCTTTATCTACCGCCAGGGCGTGAAGGCGGACTTCCCGGTGTTTGTGGACCTGCTGATCGACGGCCGCCTGCCGAGCGCGGAAGCGTCGAAGGTCCGGTTTGACTATGCCACAGGTTTTACCGGCGGCGAGGTCAAAACATCGGACGGGGCGCGCCAGTCCTTCTGGCTCGACGCGGGCGAGCATACGCTGACGCTCCGCATCAACGCCTCCAACCTGACGCCCATCTACACCGTGATCAACAAAACGCTCAGCGAAATCAACGGCCTGAGCCTGGAGGTCGTCCGCCTGACCGGCGGCGTGACCACCGACCGGTACCGCGATTATGAGCTGCTGACCTACATCCCCGATCTCGTGGAGATCCTGACGGGCTGGGCGGACGACCTGTCCGGGACCGTGGAACAGATGAAAACCTATTCCGCCACGGGGTCCGGCAGCGCGTTCTCCAACCTCACCCTGGCCGCGGACCAGCTGCGCCGGCTGGCCGAAAAGCCGGAGGACCTGCCGCGCCGGCTCAGCGAGCTGTCCACCGGCAGCAACAGCGCCGCCCGCATGCTCGCCCAGCAGCTGCAGGACATGGCGCAGAACGACCTGAGCGTCGACCAGATCTGGCTGTACCAGGCCGGCGCGAGGCTGCCTTCCGGCGTCGGCTTCTTCTCAGGCCTGTGGCAGGACACCCAGCGCTTCGTCAATTCCTTCGGCAGCCAGGATTACACGACGACTGCCGGCAGGAACGGACACCTGCAGGTGTGGATGGGCCGCAGCCGCCAGTACCTGGAAATCGTCCAGAACATGGTGGACACCGATTTCACACCCTCGACCGGCATCCATGTCGACCTGTCGCTGATGCCGGACACCAACAAGCTGGTGCTGGCCAACGCCGCGGGCACCGCTCCGGACGTGGTGCTGAGCCTCCAGTACGTAGTGCCCAGCTACCTTGATATCCGCGG
>CACXEB010000439.1 GCA_902766515.1 uncultured Eubacteriales bacterium | reverse complement strand
GGATACGCCGCATTCCAGCACGTAGGGCAGTTCCATGATGACGTTTTCGATCTCGAAGGGGCCGATGCGGTAGCCGCTGGACTTGATGACATCATCAATGCGGCTCACGTACCAGTAATAACCGTCCTCGTCCTTATAGGCTACGTCGCCGGTATGGTACAGCCCGTCGCGGAACACGTCGGCAGTCTTCTCCGGATCGCGATAGTACTCCCTGACCAGGCCGTTCGGCCGTCCCTTGTCGATCCGGATGCAGATCTCGCCGGCGGTGCCGATGGGCACGGGATGGCCTTCCGGATCAAAGATATCGATGTCATAGCTGGCGACGGGCTTGCCCATGGAACCGAGCTTCGGCGTCATGCCGACGGTATTCGCCACCAGCACGGTGCCTTCCGACTGGCCGAAGCCTTCCATGATGCTCAGGCCGGTCGCCTCCTGGAAGCGGCGGAACACTTCGGGGTTCAGCGCCTCGCCGGCGGTCGTCATGTGCTTGACAGAGGACAGGTCATACTTGCGGATGTCCTCCTTGATCATCATGCGCAGCATGGTGGGCGGCGCGCAGAAGGTGGTGATATTGTACTTGCCGAACATGGGCAGGATCCTGTCGGCGTGGAAACGGTCGAAGTCATAGATGAAGAGCGGCGCTTCGCAGAGCCACTGGCCATACAGCTTGCCCCACATGGATTTCGCCCAGCCCGTGTCGGAGATGGACAGGTGCAGGCCGTTGGGATCCACCTGGTGCCAGTAATGGGCGGTCACGAAATGGCCGAGCGGATACTTGTAGCTGTGCAGGGCGATCTTCGGATAGCCCGAGGTGCCGGAGGTAAAGAACATGAGCATCGGGTCGTCGCCGCCCGGCGCGTCCTCCGTGCGCGGGTAATGGCTGGAGAAGACCTTGTACTCCTCGTCAAAGCAGTGCCAGTTTTCGCGCTGGCCGTTGACGATCACGCGGATCAGGGGCGCGTCATACTGGGCGGCGGCCCGGTCCGCTTCCTCGGTGACCTGGCCGTCCGCGGTGCAGATGATCGCCCGGACGCCCGCGGCCTTGTAGCGGTAGAGGATGTCCTTTTCCAGAAGCTGGTTGGGGGCAAGGATCGCGACCGCGCCGAGGCGGTGCAGGGCGTTGATGATGAACCAGAACTGGTAGTGCCGTTTGAGGATCAGCATCACCTTGTCGCCGCGCTGGATGCCGAGGGATTTGAGGTAATTGGCCGCGCGGCAGCTCTCATGCCGCACGTCCGTGAAGGTGAATCGGCGCTCCTCGCCGTCGTTGCTGACGTGCAGGAAGGCGAGCTTCTCCGGGTCCTTGTGGGAGATCTCGTCCACGACGTCAAACGCGAAATTGAAATGCTCGTCGTCGTGGTAGGTGAGGCTGACCAGCGCGCCGTGCTCGTCTTCGACGGGGGTGATGAAGTTTTCGTACACCCGGTGCTGGTCGTCAGCGTGCCGTGTGCCGGTCACCGCCTTGGCCTGGCCGCCGGTGTGGGCGATGTATTCGGTCGGGTTGAGGACGACCGCGTAGAACTCGCAGTCCTCGCCCTCCACCGCGATCATGCCGTGAGGCGTGCTGGAATCATAGTAGATCGTATCGCCGGGGCCGAGCACCTCCTGGTGGGTGCCGACCTGGACCTTCAGGTGGCCGCTGATGACCAGATCGAACTCCTGGCCGTCATGGGTGGTCAGCGGGATCTCCTGGCGCTGGGCGTTTTCGTCATAGGTGGCGACCGTATACAGCGGCTCGGCGATCCTGTTTTTATAGGAGGATGCCATGTTGTAGTAGGTCATGCCATGCGCCTTTTCGATGCGCTGGCCGTCGCCTGCGCGGGTCAGCGCGTAGGTGGTCAGGGTCGGGCTGCTGCCCTGGATCAGGTCAGTCACGTCGACGCCGAACGCCAGGGCGCAGCGGTACAGGAAAGCGAAGTTCAGGTCGCTTTCACCGGATTCGCACTTCAGGTATTCGGCGGCGGTGACGCCGGTCTTTTCCGCCATCTGGGCGGGGCTCAGCCCCTCCACCTGACGCAGTTCCCGGATGCGCGCCGCCATTTCACGGATGGTCAGGTCCAGCCCGGTGATGTTTTCCATAAGCTCTCTCCTTGTCTGGGACGTCCCATAAAAAAACGTCCCAAAGAATCTGATCAACCATTCTTTGAGACGGAACATGATGCCCCGCGGTACCACTCAAATTGCGCTGTGCGCGCCGCTCACGCTGCCTGCTGGGCCGCAGCGTTGGCCTTAACGCGGTCGGACGGGAAAGGTTTACTGATCCCACGCAGGGGACGTTCTTCTCTCCGGCTCGGAAGCGACGGCATCCGGCGCGCCCAGGCGGCTTTTCACCTGCCGCCGCCTCTCTGCGTGAGCGCTTCGCCTGTGCCCTCTTCGTCACAGCCTTTACAAAGCAGTATCATACCACGAAACGGTGTCTCGGAATGTTTTTTTCTTGTATTTATGCGTTGATATCCAGGCGCTGGCGCGCGACCAGGTCGGCAAACGCGCCGTTCAGGGCGATCAGCTCGTCATAGTTGCCCTGCTCGATGATCGCGCCCTTGTCCATCACGAGGATGCGGTCGCAGTTGCGGATGGTGGACAGGCGGTGGGCGATGACGATGCGGGTGCACCTGAGCCTGTCCAGGGCTTCCGATACCTGCTTCTGCGTTTTGTTGTCTAGCGCACTGGTGGCTTCGTCGAAGATCAGGATCTTGGGCTTGGGCGCGATCGCGCGGGCGATCAGCAGGCGCTGCTTCTGTCCGCCGGAGATACCGCCCTGGCCCTCGGAGATGATGGTCTGCATGCCCATGGGCATGGCCTGGATATCATCCGCGATGCCGGCGGTTTCCGCCGCCTCCCACGCGTCGTCCAGCGTGAGGGTAGGATCGGAAATGGTGATGTTGGAGAAGATATCGCCCTGCATCAGCTGGCCGTTCTGGATGACGACGCCGATCTGGCGGCGCAGCGTGCGTGGGTCCGCCATGTTCAGGTCGTGCTGGTCATAAAAGACGGTGCCTTTTTCGGGCCGCTCAAAGCCCAGCAGCAGGCGGACCAGGGTGGATTTGCCGCAGCCGGTGCGGCCGACGATGGCGACGTACTCCCCGGAGCGGATCTTCAGGGACAGGTCGTCGAGCACGTAGGGGCCGCTCTCCTCATAGCGGAAGGAGATATGGCTCATCTCGATGCTGCCCTGCAGCTGCCCGACGGGCTCCTTCTCCGCACTGACTTCGGGCTCGGCCTTCAGGATCGGTTCCGCCATCTCCAGCACCGGCTTGATGCCCGCGATGGAGATCGCGATGCCCGCCAGCGCCGAGAAGGCTCCGGCCACCCGCCCGTAGGCGGCGTTGAACGCGACATACTGGCTGGAACTGACCCCGCTTGCCACGGCCAGGTAGTAAAGCACGATCGTGCCGATCAGCGAGATGGCGAGGATGAAGACCTTGTTGAGTTTGAGGAAGTTCGGGGGATTATACTCCAAGCGCGCCTCCTGGGCATAGAGCTGGCCCCAGCGGGCAAACGCGCGTTTCTCCGAGCCGGAGAGCCGGATCTTCTGGATGCCGGAGAGCATGGCATAGCTCACGCCGGATTCCTGCGCGTCCAGCTGCATCTTCTTGCGGGTGATCCGGATCTGCAGGAGCGAGGCGGTCACCGTCAGGACCAGCGTGGCCAGGATGATCAGCACCGAGGGGAGAACCAGCACCGGCGCAAAGCTGAAGATCTGGAAAATATAGAGGAGGGACATCAGGCTGCTCAGGCCGACCGAGAGGATGTTGTTGAGCATCATGGTGCACAGCGAGTTCACCGAGGTGGCGCGGCTCGCCAGGTCGCCGGAGGCGAACTTGCGGAAGAAGCTCACCGGCAGTGACAGGATACGCATCATCACGGAGGCCTCCACCGCCTGGGAAGTCTTCGTGTTGATCCGTTCCATCAGCAGGCTGCGGACCAGGGACACGAGCTCCGAGGAGAACGCGGCGCAGACGAGGAAGACGCCGATGCCGATCATCAGGGACCGCCGTCCGTCCTGCAGGACGGGGCCGGTCAGCAGCTGGTACACGCGGGGCTCGATGAAGCCCACCAGGGTCACCGCCAGCGTCGCCAGCAGGATCAGGATCAGGTCGCCGTTGGAGATGCTCTTCTTCATGTAGATCAGCAGGTCCGGGATGCCGAGGGGCTTCATGGGCAGCGGCTGGTAGAAGCACAGGGCTTCCCGCTCGAACTGGCCCGCGTTTTTCCGGGTGATGCGGGTGCGCCGCCCGGTGGACGGATCCTTGAACCAGTAGCCCGTGAGCGTGCCGGGCATCAGCGCGACCACCGCGCCGCTCTCCCGAAGACGCCCCAGCATGGGGCCGTAGGCGTCGTTCTGCCAGCCCTCCTCCAGATCGACCTCGCGGGTCATGAGGCCCGTGGGGCGGAGGACAAAGGCCAGCTGGTCCGTGAACCCGGTGATATCCTCCGGGATCTCCGGCGCTGTGTAATGGTAATACCGCAGGATGTCGTCCATCGCCTCGCGCGAGATCAGCCGGTCATCTTCCAGCCGCTCGGCGCCCCACTTGTCCAGCACGGCGCTGGCCATGCGGAAAAAGGAGTCTTCCAGGACGCCCTGATCGCTTTCCGTCCGCTGACGGATCTGCTCGTCAAACCAGCCCATGGTATCCTCCTTTCACTCGGATGTGACCAGCTCCGCATAAGCGCCCTGCTTAGCCATGAGCTCGCTGTGGGTGCCGCGCTCCACGATGCGGCCCTGTTCCAGCACGATGATCTCGTCGCAGTCCCGCACGGTGGAGAGCCGGTGCGCGATCACGATGCAGGAAATCCCGCGCTCCCGGATCGCCTGCACGAGTTCGTACTCCGTCTTGGCGTCCAGGGCGCTCGTCGCCTCGTCGAGCACGATGACGGAAGGATCCTGGGCGAGAGCGCGCGCAATCTCGATGCGCTGCCGCTGGCCGCCGGAGAGGTCCCGGCCGTTCTCAATGAGCTTGCTGCGGTAGCCGCCGGGGCGCTGGAGGATGTCCTCGTGCACCTGGGCGTCCCGCGCCGCCATGATGACCTCGAAGTCCGCGATCGACTTGTCCCACAGGAGGATGTTC
>CACXEB010000438.1 GCA_902766515.1 uncultured Eubacteriales bacterium | reverse complement strand
CCAGATACCGTCGGTCATGGTGCCCTTGACCGGAGAGGAGGAGGGCATCATCTGGGCCACGCCCATGCCGAAGGTGTCCGCGCCGATGGCGGTGGCCATCACGATGCCATCGCCTTCGTTGGTGCCCAGGTTGGTGCTCAGGGTGCGGTCGGTCAGGTCATCGCCCCAGTATTTGTCATACTGCTTGACCATCTTGGGGTTGGCGCAGTAGCCGCCGGTCGCCAGCACGACGCCCTTGGCGGTGTTGATGGTGATCTTGGTGCCGTTGACCTTTTCAGCCTTCGCGCCGATGACCTTGCCGCTTTCGTTGACCAGCAGCTCGGTGCCGCGGGTCTCGGTATAGATCTTCACGCCCTTTTCGGTCGCGACCTTGACCAGCTGCGGAATGCGCTCCGCGCCGCTCATGAAGCTGTGGGTGCGGGGCCACATCGCGCCGAGCACGGTGCTCAGGCGGGCGCCCTCGCCGTAGCCGGCGTTCAGGCCGATGGAGCCCATCCACTCAAAGGAACCCAGCGCGTTTTCCGCCAGGGTCCGCGCGAGCTCGATCTTCGGGGCCACGAAGGTGCCGTCCAGCATCTGGCGCTTGCCGCCGGTGTAGCAGTGCCACATATGCAGCGCGATGGAGTCAAAACCGGGCATGTCGACGCCGGGGGTCTTGCCTTCGTTGGCGGCATAGAACGCGTTGATGTCTTCCTTCAGCTGGGCCAGGACTTCCTTCCATTCGGGATAGAGGTCGAAATTGAGCGACGGATCGTCCTCGGAAATCGCGAGGTAGCCGTCCATGGTGCTCTTCTGCGCCGGGGTCAGGATGGCGGTGCTCTGCGCGCCGGGGTCGACCGCGTTGTACGCGGCGCCCGCGACCATCGTGTTGCCGCCCATGACGCTGCTCTTTTCGATCAGGATGACGCTGGCGCCGTTTTCCGCCGCGGTGATGGCTGCGGCCAGGCCCGCGCCGCCGCCGCCCATGACGAGCACGTCAACGTCCCAGGTCTCATCCTCGCCGGCCGGCTCCTTGTAGGCAGGGGCCGTGAGGGCGGGCACGTCCAGCCCGGAGGCCTTGACCGCGTTCCGGACCGCCGAAATGATGGCGAAGCTGGCAAAGGTCGCGCCGGTCACGGTATCTACGCCCAGGGTCTGGTGCTCAACGATCTGAGCGGGGATCCTGTCGCGGGCCACATAGGTGATGTTCTCGGTCTCCGGGTACTTTTCATACTGGATGTCGGTGATTTTGCCGTCGTCGATGGTGACGTTCACGACGACGTCGCCCTGCATGCCGCGGGCCGTGCCGGTAAAGACGGCCGGTTCAGCCGGTGCGGGGATCCACAGGGCCATGACGAGAATCAGGGCAAGGACAAGACATATCACTTTTTTCATGGTGATACCTCCTTTCATGATTTGTCCCTGCCGGCATTATAAGCTTCGACCTGATGGTACAGTCAAGTGAAATTTGGGAAAAAATAGGCCGGAAATGAAAGATTTTGGGCCGAAATGGGCAAAAAAGGTTGGACATCGGCTGGCGGATCAGGTATAATGGGACCGGTTGGGCGCTGAAGCGAAGCGCAGACGGACAAAAGGACATCGCAACCTTCCAGCCTGTTGGAAGGTTGCGCGGATATCACGGAGGATGGGATGAAGCTGACGATCGGGGCGCTGCAGCAGCTGAGCGGCATGAGCAGGACGACCCTCAGGTATTATGACGCCGAAGGGCTGATCGATCCGGAACGCATGGAAAACGGCTACCGGCAGTACACGGAGCGCGACCTGATGAACCTCGTGCAGCTCCGGCAGATGAATGCCTTCGGCATCGAGCTGTCCGGGCTTCCGGCGGTCGGCAACCGCCGGACCTGCGGGGACGTGCATGAGGCGCTGGTCACCCGCGAGCAGGAAATCGAGGAGGAGATCGAAGCCCTGTACCAGAAGCTCGCCCGGCTCCGGCTGCATGAGGGGACCTACCGCCGCTGCACCGACGGGGACACGGCCGTGGCCGAGAGCCGCATGATCGGCGCGTACCGCCTGTTCCTGCGCGAGGGCAGCGCGGAGGATCCGGTCTTCACGGAGACTTTCCGCAGCTGGATGGAGGCCGTGCCGGACACCTATGCCTGCGTCCGCATCCCCCTCGACGCGCTCTTCCTGCCGGATGGCGCGGAATGCGGCGCGGACGTGGGCGTCGGCCTGCTCAGCGCGGCCTTCCGCCGCCTGGGAAAGCCGCTGGCGCCGCCGGTGGAGTACGCGCCGCCGTGCAAGTGTATTGAGGGCATGCTGCGGCTGAAACGGATCGACCGGATCCCGTCTTCCGCCCTGGCGCCGTTCAGGGACTACATCGAATCGCACGGCCTTGTCCCGCTGGGGGATTTCCATGGCTGGGTGGTCTATTCGCCGGTGCGCGACGACGACGAGTTTCATATTTCGCTGCGTCTGGGGGTCAACTGAAGGATGAACACACGCGTCAAACTGGTCAACCTGCTGGTCACGCGGCGCTGCAACCTGCGCTGTGATTACTGCTATGTGCTGCCCGGCGGCACGGAGGACATGTCCCTGGACACCGCGAAGCGGGCGGTGGAGGATGCCTTCCGCCGGGACGCGGAGGATTTTGACCGCCTGGAATTCGCCTTTCTGGGCGGCGAGCCGATGCTCTGCTTTCCCATGATCCGCGCGCTCAGCGAATGGATGTGGGCAGGCAGCTGGCCGAAACCGTACCTGCTGACCGCCTCGAGCAACGGCACATGCCTGACGGACGAAAGCCGGCGCTGGCTGTATGAAAACCGCGGGCGCTTCAAGATATCCCTGAGCTACGACGGGTCGCCGGACGCGCAGGACCGCCACCGCTGCGGCAGCGCCGCGCGGGTGGACCTCAGCTT
>CACXEB010000437.1 GCA_902766515.1 uncultured Eubacteriales bacterium | reverse complement strand
CGGCCGCGGCGGGACCTTTTTGCGCGGCGGGGCTTTCGGCGCGGGCGCTTCCGGCGCTTCCGTTCCGCTGTCGTCGGGGGGCAGCACCGCGTCGGCTTCCACGTCGGGCACGTCCATCTCGGACGCGCGCAGGGCCTGCATGATCTCGGGATCCGGGGCGTCCTCATCCGCGTCCGCTGCCGGCGCCGCGGACGGTGCCGTGGGGCCGTTCAGGCGCTGGACCTGGCTGACGGGATAATCCTTGAGCTCGGTCATGTCGTTGCCCTTGTTGATGCGCACGCGGACCGTTTCCTTCAGGATGTTCAGCTCCGCCACGACGCCGTCCCCGTCCGGGGTGCGGACCAGCTTGCCGACGCGCGGCATGGCGCGGCTGGTCTTTTCGTAGAATTCCTCTTCGTACTGCAGGCAGCACATCAGGCGGCCGCAAGCGCCGCTGATCTTGGTGGGGTTGAGGGACAGGTTCTGCTCCTTGGCCATCTTGATGGACACAGGGCGGAAATCGCCCAGGAAGCGCGTGCAGCACAGCGGCCGTCCGCAGATGCCCAGGCCGCCCAGCATCCGGGCCTCGTCGCGCACGCCGATCTGGCGGAGTTCGATGCGGATGTGGAAGACGCCGGCCAGGTCCTTGACCAGGGCGCGGAAATCCACCCGCTGGTCCGCCGTGAAATAGAACAGCAGCTTGGTGTTGTCGAAAGTATATTCACAGCTGACCAGCTTCATGGGCAGCTGGTGTTCCTCGATTTTCTGCCGGCAGATCGCGAAGGCGTCCTTCTCCAGCACGGCATTGGCGGCCTTGTGGTCAAAGTCCTCCTGGGTGGCGACCCGCTGGACGAGCCGGAGCGGGGGAATGATGTCCTCGTCCGGCACTTCGGTCGGTCCGGTGACGATTTCGCCGATCTCCAGGCCGCGGGCGGTCTCCACGATCGCGGCGTCGCCGGCGACCGCGCCGGTATCCGCCGGGTCAAAGTAATACAGTTTGCCGGCGTTCTGGAATCGAACGCCTACGATGATGGCCATACAGTCATTTCCTCCACGATTGAAAGCAGCAGGGCGCTGAGCGCGGCCTGCGCGTTGACATTGGACGCCCGCTGGCGTTCGGCCAGCAGCACCAGGCCGAGCACCCGCGCGAGGGCGGATGGCGGCGCGTCCCGCCAGGGGGCCGCCGTGGCGCCGTACGCGGCACCGTGGATCATCATCCGCAGCTCCCGCTCCAGGACAGCCAGGAAGGCGTCCGTATTCTCCTTCAGGTCTTTCAGGCGGTATTCCGCTTCAGGCACGTCCTTTTCGTCCGTCAGCCGGAACACCGTTTCATACGCCAGCGACCGCAGGGCCTGGTCGGTCTCATCGGCGCTCAGCGTGAGCGCCAGGCCGGGGTTGCCGTCGCTCAGTTGGGCGCTCTCCCGGGCTGTCTCCTCCGGTACGCCGGTCCTGGCCAGCCAGGCGGCCACCGCGTCGATCTGCATCGGCGCCATGCGCACGGTCAGCACCCGGGACCGGATGGTGCTCAATATATTGGCCTCGTTCGCGGTCGTCAGGATAAAATGCGTCCCCGGCGGCTGCTCCTCCAGGCGCTTGAGCAGGCTGTTCTGCGCGGCGGCGGTCAGCAGGTCCGCGTCGTCCAGCAGCACCGCGCGGCGGTCGCTTTCCAGCGCATGGGACTGGAGCGCGCTCAGCAGGCCGCGGATCTCATCGACGCCGACGCTCTTTTTCTTGCTTTCCGCCGGCAGCAGCACGTCCGGATGCGTCCCCTTCAGGACGCGCCGGCAGGACTTGCACTGCAGGCAGGGCCGCAGGGCGGGATCCGTCTCCGTGCACAGCAAAGCGGCGGCCAGCAGCCCGGCCAGGGTGGTTTTGCCCATGCCGGGCGCGCCGCAGATCAGCACCCCTGAGGGAAACCGCTCCTTCCGCAGCTCCAGGATCAGGGACGCGACGCCGCTGCCGCGCGCTGAAAAATCGACAAGCCGAAGCTCAGAACTTGACAAACTGGTCCACCGACAGCACAAATACGGTCGCGCCGCCGACCGTCACCTCGATGGGGTACGGGGCGTACATGCCGGTTGAGGCGCTGCTCATGCTCACGGGGGAAGTGGCGACCTGCTTGCGGCTCTTGCAGACATGCTCGATGATGCCCAGGCATTCGTCATACCGTTCTTCGTTCAGACCGATCAGCAGGGTGGTGTTGCCGGACTTCAGGAAGCCGCCGGTCGTGGCGAGCTTGGTCACGCCGAGGTTATGGTCCATCAGCTGGCCGATCAGCCGCCCGGCGTCCTCGTCCTGCACGATCGCAATCATCAGTTTCATGAACAATATCCCTCCAATGCAGCAGTTTCCGGAATCAGAACGCGACAAGTATAACACACGGGATGCTTTTTTTCAATAGGGTGCCTTGGGGCTTACTCGGTTCTAAGCGCCACGACCGGGTCCTTGCGGGCGGCGATGCGGGAGGGGATGGCCCCGGCGATGACGGTCAGCGCCATGCTGATGCCCACCAGGATGACGGCGGCCCAGCCGGGCAGGATGGCCGCGGCGTTGACGTCCGTCAGGTGGCGGATCAGCGCGTTGATCGGGAAGGT
>CACXEB010000436.1 GCA_902766515.1 uncultured Eubacteriales bacterium | reverse complement strand
TCCCTGAACAGGGAAAGGGAGTATTCCGCCATGATCTGCACCCGGTTCCTGAGCTCCCGGAACATCTCGTCGGCGATGTACGCTTCCATCCCGATGATCCGGTCCATGTTCTGCTCAATGACCTGCTGCATGACGGAATCGGTGATCTCCCCGATGGTCTCGCGCTGGCGGACGCTGGTTTCCGCCGTCAGCTGGGACAGCACGCTGTTCTGGTAATCCGTCACCAGAAACCCCGTCGCGGTGATCACGATCACACAGATCAGGATCAGGTTGAACAGCTTGGTCTCGATCCCGCCGAACACGAAGTTCTTGAACTTTTTCAAATCAGGGTACCCCCTTCGGTGGTTTATTCCTGCGCCGGAACCGGGACGGCCTTCCCATCGGGAATCGCCACGTCCTTTCCGGGACCGTTGTACCTGAGGCACAGCATGGTGATATCGTCAAACTGGGGCGCGCCGTCGGCGAAGCGTTCGACGGCCCCGCAGACGTGGCGGATCAGGGCTTCCGGGGCAGCGTCGGGGGCCTCGTTCAGCGTGGCGACCAGCCGGTCCTCGCCGAACATCTCCCCGGCGCCGTTGTTGGCCTCCGGGACGCCGTCCGTGTAGACAAACACGCAGTCGCCGGGCCGGAGCCGGAATTCCCGGTTCTCGTACTTCGCGTTTTTGCTGACGCCGACGAACATGTTGTGCTTGTATTTCAGCGCCTCGAAGCGGCCGCCCGCGCGCCGGACGACCGGGTTTTCATGCCCCGCGTTGACGGCGACGCCGCGGCCGGTGGAGAGCTCGAGCACCGCCAGCCAGGTGGTGACGAACATCATGGAGGAGTTGCGCTCAAAGAGCTGGAGGTTCACACGCTCCAGCGCCGCAGCCGGATCGCAGCCGCCGGTCAGCTGGTTCTTGATCAGGGTTTTCGAAACCATCATGAACAGGGCGGCGGGGATGCCCTTGCCGGAGACGTCCGCGATCACCAGGGCCAGGCGGTCGCTGTCGATCAGGAAGAAATCATAGAAATCGCCGCCGACCTCCTTGGCGGGCGTCATGAAGGCGTGCAGGTCGAACTCCGTCCGGTCCGGGAAGGGGGGAAAATTCATGGGCAGCATGCTGATCTGGATGTCCGCCGCCAGCTTGAGCTCCTTGTCCAGGCGGTCCAGCTCCGTAATCATGGAAACGATGCCGCGCATCTCGTCGCCGGCCTCCTGATCGTCCATCACCGCGCGCAGGAACTCGAAGGCGCTTTCCTCATCCGTCCGCATGCGGCAGTAGGTGGTGATCCGGACCTTGCTCTCCGGATGCGCCTGGTTATGCTTCTCCTCCGCTTCCTCGACCAGGGAGGACAGGTACTGCATGGTCGACCGGCTGTCCGACCCGGAAAGCATCAGGAATTTCTTTTCCTCCACCCGGATGACGTCGCCCTCCCGGTGCAGGGTGTCCTGGAGGATCCTGAAGATGACGGGCAGGTCACCGTCCACCTGCATGACCAGGGCGCAGCGGGTGTCGTTTTTGCCGGCGATGGCCAGGTCGAAAAGGTAGGCCAGGTAGCCGCGGTTGTACACCCCCGATGCCGTGTCCACGTAGTTGATTTCCCCGATCATGGAGAAATACAGCAGCGTGACGCCGATGACGAATCCCAGGATGCCGGTGTTGTAGGGCGTGAAGAACTGGGGCAGCAGCGACAGGAACACGGAGAGCACCATGGGCGCGATCCGGAGGAAACGGATCTTCGTGTGCTTATGGTCGAAGTACAGCTCCATCGCCGCGGCGGAGGCGAACAGCAGGAACTCCGTGACGGAGACGATATAGTGCAGCGGCTGGCGCCGGAGGCCGTTGTCATCCCCGATGGTGAAGAGGATCCCGGTGAACAGGTTGACGATCAGCAGGACCGTGAGGACGATGACCGGAATGGATTGAAGCAGCACGGACCGGAGGGTCCCGGCCTTTTCGCCGTAGAGCTTGTTGCCGACGAAGAGCAGCCACATGCAGACGATGTTCATGCTGAGGAATTCCCACAGCGTCCGGCTGATGACCGCCGCGGTGTGGTACCAGGGCGCCGGCTGCCTGTACATGGCGTGGAAGTAGAAGCAGGCCGCGCAGTTCATGGTGATGAACAGGCACAGCGTGAAAAAGATGCGCATGGACCGCGTTTTCCGCTGCCGCAGGCGCTCCGAAAGGAGCAGCAGCAGGATCATGACAAGAAGCGACGCCACATCCACATAGCAGGACACCACCGCTTCGCTGTGAATCATGTTCATAGTGTCTCCTCAATCAGCGGCTGGTTCATGACGTGGATATGGGTACAGACAAGGAAGAGCGTGTAGGTCAGGGCGGTGGACGAGATCTCCCGGAACCAAATGCCCCACAGCACCCGCGTGCATACGATCAGGAGTTCCAGGAGCACCAGCCGCGTATTGATCCTGCGCACGATGAGCATGGACATGAGCATATAGAACGCGACCGGCACGAAGACCAGGTCGTTCCAGGGTCCGGCGCGGTAAAGGCCGTCCGCGTCGACCGAGAAGATCCAGCCGGTCAGCACGCTCACCGGCAGCAGGAGGAGAAGGATTGCGCAGGGGATCGAAAACCACGGCAGCATCCTCCGGATCCGGGCTTCGTCCCGGCGGGCGCGGTAGTCCAGGTAGAACATGTACAGGCAGGGAAAGATCTCAAACGCAGCGAAGAAGACCAGGTTGCCCACGATCAGCACGGCCTGGATGCCGGGGTAGTCGCTGCCGTCGATCATGTACGTCAGCGCGTCCGCGGCGGCCAGCACCATGTTGATGACGATCAGGGCGAAGAACATCCTGTCGTCCAGCCGGCCGCGCTTGCGGTACAGGGAGGTATACAGCAAAAGCCCGCCCATCAGGAGCAGGGACGCGGCGTCCATGATGATGCTGCCTGCCGCCCCGCCGGCGGATGTCTGGGCCATGCGGCCGGACGGGCCGGCGTCCGCTCCGGTCCCGCCCTCGCAGCGCGCAGCGGGGAATGCCATCCACAGGATCGCGAAAAGCATCAGAAAAACCAGTGCCCGGACGGCTGCGGAGCTCTTTCCACGAATCGCACTCATCGCTCTGACGTCAACTCCTCCGGCCTGTCATCAACCAAACGGCAGCCGCTGAATTACATTGAACCTTCAAGCAGATTTTAATGGAAAGCACCGCTTCTGTCAAGGGCCGTCACTGTTCACTTTGTGAACCGTGACCGTAGGGGGGACTGGCGTCCCCCCTGCGG
>CACXEB010000435.1 GCA_902766515.1 uncultured Eubacteriales bacterium | reverse complement strand
CTCCGCCAGCAGGCCGCCCAGCGCGGGCAGGTCCTCCGGTGTCAGCGACCGTGACAGGAAGTCCGCAGCCGTCAGCCGCTTGCCCGTGATGCGCAGCGCGCGGGCCGCGCGGTCCTCCAGCGGCTCGTCCTGGCAGTGTTCCGCAATCAGTTTCAGCACAGACTCAGCGTTGTACGCATCCGCGCCGGCGTACCGGTCGAACAGCGGATCCCGGGCCCAGGGGATCCGTTCGAGGAGCTGTCTGATGAGTGAATCGCTGTAGTATACCTCCGGATCCATGGCCGCAATCTGCGCGGTCAGCGCTTCACGGGCCGCCGCCTCCGGATACCCGGCGGCTGTTTTCAGATGGGCGTACGCAGCGAGGATCAGCGCCTTCGCCGAACCCGGTTCACTGTTTTTCAGCACTTCGTCGATCGCCCGGCGGCCCCTTTCGCCCAGCTGTCCGTCGGTCAGCAGGCACACATCCAGCTCTTTCTCCGGGATGTTCCAATCGTACCTCAGCGCATCGGCCACCTGCCGGGCAAGTGTCGGGGGCTGCAGCAGCAGTATGCCACCGATCGCGGCGCACAGCGTCAGCGCCCCGCAGACGGCCAGCGCTCGCCTGCCCAGATTGGCCCAGGCGCCTGCCTCCTGAATATCGCAATAGGCTTCCAGGACCTCCGGTGTGTCGCCATACCGCGCGCGGGCGCGCCGCTGCGCCAGCGCCTTCGCGTTGACCAGGTACAGGACAGGGATCAGCAGGACCAGGCCCAGGAGCAAAACTCCCAGCAGGAACCACGGGCGGGTTTCCATCAGCCTGTAATTCGCCTGCTCATTGACGGCCGCGGCAATCAGCAGCATTCCGAAGACAAAGACGATGAGTCCGAACGCATTGGCCAGACGCTTATTCGCCCACTTTCGGATTGCTTCCTTCGAACAGGTGTCGATCCTGCACTCCGCGTGATCCGCAGTCCAGTCAAAATGGTCTGTCAGGAAGGTGACCGCCGCCCCCTGCGCTTCCTCGCTCAAGATCACTTTCGAAGTGTAATAGCGAAACAGAAAGCTGCCTTCCCTGACGCTCTGCACCTTGGCCCTCATCCAGTCGATGAGCGCATCGCGCCAGTATTTGCGAACGCGTTCTTCATGCGCGTCGTCCCGGATGACGCTTTCCTGCATGCCGGTCCCCCTCCTTTCCCGCCGGGGACGGACAGGCACTGCCCATGCCGTCCGCAAATATAAAAATGGAGAGACCGCCGTATCTCAGACGGTCTCCCGCAGGAAAAAGCGATTACGCCTTGGCAGCGGCCTTCGCCTGCTTGGCCTTGACGGCGCGGTCCTTGCGCCACTCGGTCAGCGCGGCCCAGATATAGCCGTTGATCATGTTGGCGCTGTACACGCCGGCCAGGATACCCACGATGATCGGGAGCGCGAACTCCTTGATGCTGGTCACGCCCAAGATATACAGGGCCAGGATGGTGACCAGGGTGGTCAGGGTCGTATTGATCGTACGGCCCAGGCTCTCCTTGACGGAGATGGTGACGATCTCTTCACGGGGCATGTTGGCGTAAGCCGCTTTCCGGTGGTTTTCACGGATACGGTCGAAGATGATGATGGTGTTGTTGATGGAATAACCGACGATCGTCAGCATGGCGGCGACGAAGGTCGAGTTCATCTGCACAAAGCTGCGGAAGAAGACCATGAAGGAGAGCATGATCAGCACGTCGTGCAGGATGCCCGCGACGGCGGCGACGCCCATGTTCAGGTCAAAGCGCAGGGCGATGTAGATCAGCATCGCGGCGGCGGCAGCCAGCACGGACCAGATCGCGTTGCGCAGCAGGGTGCCGGACGCGACGGGGCCGACGAAGGATTCAGTCACGTCGACCTGGTCCATGTTCGGATACTTCGCGAGCAGCTCGGATTCGAGCGTCGCGCGGAGCGCCTTCACATCGTCCTGGGTGCTGATCGACTTGACGCGGATCTGGACCTGCGTCCCGGCGGTACCGATGATGGCCACCTGGCGGTCGCTCGGGTTCACCTTGGCGACGTCCAGCGCCTGCTCGGCGTCGGCCACGTTGACCGAGCTGCCCAGGTCATAGACGAGCGTCAGGCCGCCCTCGAAGTCAATGCCGCGGTTGATACCCAGGCCGAAGAGGCTGAGCACCAGCGCGAGCACCATGAGGCCAACGGAAATGCACAGGCAAGTTCTGGCGCGTTTCTGCATTTTCATATTACTGCGCCTCCTTCTTCATAGCTTTCGTACTGAACAGGGCGGGCTTGTCCGGCACGACGTTGATCATGTTCATCAGCAGGATGCGGCTGATGACGATGGCGGTGAACATGGAGCATACGACGGACAGGGCCAGCATGTTGGCGAAGCCGCGCACGGAACCGGTACCGAAGATCATCAGCACGATGGCCGCGATCAGGGTGGTGACGTTGGCGTCCAGGATGGCGCTGAAGGCGTTCTTGAAGCCCATGCG
>CACXEB010000434.1 GCA_902766515.1 uncultured Eubacteriales bacterium | reverse complement strand
GAGGATCATCAGTCTGCTGAGCGTCCTGTGCCTGCTGGCGGGGGCTTCGCTGGCCTCTGCGGAAACCCTGCACTTTGAAGGAAAACCATGGGTGAATTCGAACCACTACGGCATCTGGCCCTCCGAGCGGCCCGCTGTGGAGGAGACCTTTGAGCTGTATGCCAACTATGACCTGTACCAGGAAGCGCTCGCGCAGGGAAAACGGATGTTTTACATGCCGCTCTCCGAAGCGCAGAAACAGGCCAATCAGCAGGTGGCGACCCTCTATACGGATCCGGACAGGATCGGCCCGGAGGCGGAGTGCCTGCGGATCCTGTACGGGCTGTATACGGGCACGCAGCAGGGACCGGAAGCGCTGGCGCCCCTGCTGCCCTGCGCGGAACGGCTGCGGGCCGCGAAGTCGACGGAGGAGCTGGCTGCGGTGATCCGGGAGGACGGCTGGCTGTACGGAAAGGCATTCTTCCAGGCTTCTGTAAAAACAAATGACCGCACGCGGGGAAAAGTCTACGTGATGTTTAACCCGACGGAGCCCATCGAGGACCTGCCCATGGACGAGGAAACCTTTGAAATCCCCGGAAAGAATGTCGACGGCGCAAAGGAGAAGCTGCAGCAGCTGGGCTGGAGCGGGGAAGAGATCCCGCAGCTGATCGAAAAGGTGCTCTGGTTCCATGATTACAACAGGACCTGGGATTATGGCGGCTCCACGGAACCCGAAAAAGAAATGACAACGGATCCGTCACGCCTGGTATCCCTGAACGAGGTCCGTGAACTCTGCCCGCTGATCTATGAACTGATCAAGGCACAGGGCCTGGCCAGGGAAGGCGCCGAAGCAGAGCCGGCATACAGTTTTACCGTCTCGGACCTGCAGAAGGTCAATACGCTCTGGCGGGAAGCCGATCTGGACGCCATCAAGGGCATTCTGGCGCTGTCCATGTACAACGCGGCGGAAAGCGTCCTGCCGCAGGACGCGTCGGCGGATCCCGTATCCACGCTGGAATGGCTGATCCCGCAGGCGCTCAGGGATCAGGGCTATGTGCGCAACTTTGTCGCGCAGGACCGGATCGAATTGTACAAACAGCTGGTGAAGGACTATAAGGAAGTCCTGCGGGCCAGGATCGAAAAGAACGACTGGGCCAGCGAAGAAACCAGACAGGCAATCTGCACGAAGCTCGATCGGCTGGTCGCCTCGGACATCTTCTACCCGGACGGGGAGCTTGACTGTACACCCCTGCTGGAAAAATTGCGCGCCTGCAGCAATGTGGTCGAAGCATACGGATGGTGCGTCTGGTTCCAGCACCGGTGCGAGGCCCACTACGCCGGGACGGATTATGTCCCCGCCAACCGCTTTGGTACACAGTTTGGAACATCATTGGCGGAAGGCGGTTATGAACCCCCGGAAAACGTCTTCTATCTTGGCGGCGCATCGCTGTGTGATATCATGCTGGACATGACGTCCCGGGAAACGATCCTCGGCACTTTCGGCGCGCACCTCTCGCATGAGCTCAGCCATGCCTTCGACACGACCGGCACGCAGTATAACGCGGATTTTACGGGTTCCCTGTTGGTCACGGACCGGGACCGCGAAATCTTTGAGGAAAAGACGGAAGCCATCAAAAAGCAGATCAGCGCCATTGAGGTGCTTGACGGCGTTTACAGCAACGGGGAAGCGCAGATCGGCGAGGTCCTCGCGGACCTGACGGGCATGAGCCTGACGCTGGATATGGTCAGGGAAACGGAAAACTTTGACTATGACGCGTATTTCCGGGCGTTCGCCTATTTCTTCAGCGCCTATCAGGACCGGGAACAGGTCAGCCCGGAAGGCGCGCGCAATATCCATCCCTACTGCTATCTCCGGATCAACTTCACGGCGCAGCATTTTGATGAGTTCTATCAGACCTATCCGTCCGTGACGGAAGGCACGCCGATGTACCTGGCGCCGGAGGAAAGGATCCTGATCTGGTAACCGGCCATCGGGAGAGCCCGGGGATCGGCCGGACAGGCCGCCCGGGTGAAGAAAGGAGACACAGAATGAAAAGGATTATCAGCCTGCTCATGGCCATGTGCTTCCTCATGGCCTGCTGCCCCGCCTGGGCGGAGGAGGCGGCTTCGCTGGGGAAACCTTACGCCAATCCCAACCTGTACACTGCTTTCCCCGCCGACGAGCGTCCCGGCCCGGAGGAGAACTTCTACCTCTACGCCAACTACGATAGCTTTATGGAGGTGGCCGCTGACACACGCGGGCTCACGACCACCCAGGCGACCAAGACGTATGAGCTCCTGACGGAAGGGATCAGTGAGATCGGCCGGAATCCGGAATACACCGACCCGGAATCACAGATCGTCAGTATCCTGTACGGCCTCATCACAGATATCTCCAAGAGGGATCAGGATGGCCTTGCTCCCCTGATATCCCGCGTCGACCGGATCCGGGCTGTCAAAACCGCGGATGAACTGACCGCGCTGCTTCAGGAGGACGGCCTCCTGCTGGGCATGCCGTTTCTGACCTCCAGCTTCCAGCGCGCAGAACGGGACCAGGGGAAATACATCCTGTCCATCAGCAAATTCCCCATACTGACCAAGCTGCCGCTGACGGATGACGCGACGCCGGAGGAGATGGCGGCGGGAGAGAAGCCGGACCTGGAAGACGGCCGCCGGATACTGATGAAAATGCAGTACACCGGGGAGGAAGCCGATCGCCTGGTGAGGGAAATCGCCCGCTATGACGATGATCTCACGGGAGACAAACCGGACTGGCTGCCTGTGGATGAAAGCATGTATAATCCGGTGGTATCGCTGACACAGATCCGGGAAAACTGCCCGACGCTGTATGCGCTGCTGACCGCTGTCGGGCTGGTCAAAACAGGCGCCGAAACGCAGCCGGCGTATGAGATCTGCCCTGAAGACCTTGCTGTGTTCCTGAAATGGTATACGGACGAAAACCTTGAGATCCTGAAGGCGATGGCTGCGATCTACCTGTACAGGGGTTCGCTGCTCCTTCTGGATCAGGAAACGTCCAAGGAATCCGTGTACTACGTGCCCCAGAAAACCGTCGTGCAGATGGCGTATGACACGATCAGGCAAATCGCCGAAATCCCGATGAATCAGGCCTATGTGGCCCACTACTGCCCGGAAGAAAACTGGCGGACCGCGACTAACATGTTTGCGGAAACCAGGGAAGCCATGCGGGCCAGGATCACCGCGAACACCTGGATGAGCGGGGAAACAAAACAGAGAGCCATCGAGAAGCTGGACAACCTTGCCATGGGGCAGATCGTGCCGCCGGGCGGGAACTTCGACTGCGGGCCGCTGGTGGAGGATCTGAAAGGCTGCGATACCCTGATGGACGCGGCGGCAAAGTCCATGCGGTTTAACAGACAGTGCATGATGCGCTTTACGGGAGAAAAGATCGAAAGGGAAAACCCGTATACTTCGGACAACGGCCTCCTCGGCGTGCTCGCCATCGGCGGGCAATACCTGCCGGAAATGAATCTGTTCTGCATCGGTGCGCCCGCGCTGAGCGAAGGCATGTGCGATTACACTTCCCGGGAAACGCTGCTCGGCACCCTCGGCGCGCACATCGGGCACGAGCTCTGCCACGGGTATGATTTCGGCGGCGCGCAGTATAACGCCGACCGCACCGGTCCCCTGTTCACGGAGGAGGAAAACGCCATATTCACCGGGAAGGCGATGGCCGTTGCCGACAAGCTCAGCGGGATCGATATCGGTGAGGGCTTTATGCTGCCGGGTCCGAAGCTTGTCACCGAAGCCATGGCGGATCTGACGGGGATCACGCTGATGCTGGACCTGGCAAAACAGGAAGAGCACTTTGACTATGACGCGTTCTTCCGCGCCTACGCTGCTTTCAGCTTTGATTACACCCTGGGCGAGATCCTCAACCGTCCCGACTCGACCGGCAATGTGAATCCCCATCCGCCGTATCATGTCCGGGTCAACTTTACCCTGGCGCACTTTGACGAGTTCTACCAGACTTACCCAACGGTCACGGAAGGCACGCCCATGTACATCGCCCCCGAGGACCGGGTGCTGGTCTACTGATACTGCTTTACGTCTAAACCATATACATTTGCAAGCGTCTTTTTCGCCCCAGCTGCGCTGTACTACGGTCGACGTAGCGCCGCTACGTCTCCCTTCGTTCCACTTCGCCGGGACGAAAAATCCATCTTGCATCTGTACATCGTTTAGACGTCAATCAGTATGGTATTTGCATCATACCGGACATGAATTCCCCGGCAGGCTTGCCTGCCGGGGAATTCTGACCTTGGTTCTGACGTTTTGCCTTGCGGGCGGTTACCAGATGCTGTCCCGGTCCTCCGGCGGGTAATACATGCCCGTTCCCTCCCAAACCTCGGGACAGGCGCGGTAGAATCCGTCGAACCGGGCGAAGGTGGAGCTGGTCCGGATGTAATACGGCGGATGCAGGTCGGATTCGAAGTTGCTG
>CACXEB010000433.1 GCA_902766515.1 uncultured Eubacteriales bacterium | reverse complement strand
TCCCCGTCGCCTCCAGCACATCCCGCGCCAGGTCGCGCGCTGCTTCTGTAATGTCCGTCTTATTTCCCGCCTCGCGGACGCGCTCCGCGTAGCGCTTCGTCATGTCATGCCGCGCCTGGGTGCGGGTATTGCCCACCTGGTAGCCGGTCGCGGCTTTCTTGACCGGGTCCAGCTCCCGCATTTCCTCCAGCGCGTCCAGCATCAGCTTGTTGATATTCTCCAGCGCGCCCGCCTGCTCCGTGCCTGGCGCGGCGGTTTCGGCAAGCTCAACAAAAAAGCGCCGGCCGCCGGGAGGCGACTGACGCCGGATGAGCTTGATAAACGTTGTTAACCCGTTGCCTTTGTATCCCCGTCCGCACTCTGCACCGGGGAGCCGTTATACTGCAGGCAGAGCATGGTCATGTCGTCGAACTGTTCCGCGGTGTCGGTGAACCGGTCCACGGCCTGGCGGACGGAAGACAGGATCTCCTGCGGCGTCGAACCGGGCGATGCGTTGAGCGCATCGATCATACGGTCGGTGCCGAAAAGCTCATTGCGCGGATTGGTCGCTTCGGGAACACCGTCCGTATAGACAAACAGCTGGTCGCCGCGCTCCAGGCGGATGGTATATTCCTGATACGCATACCCGTCCATCACGCCGATGACGATGCCGTGCCGGTCCTTCAGCAATCCGTAGGCAGCGCCGTGCCTGACGGCCGGATATTCATGTCCGGCGTTGGCGGCTGTCAGGATCCCTGTGCTGATTTCCAGGATGCCGACCCACACGGTGACGAACATTTCCGACTTGTTATTCGAGCAGAGCGCTTCGTTGGTCTTGGTCAGGATCTCCCCCGCGGACTGCCCCAGCATGGCGCAGCTTTGTACGATGACCTTTGAGATCATCATGAACAGGGCCGCGGGCACGCCTTTGCCGGAGACATCGGCGATGACAAGCCCCAAATGGTCGTTGTCGATCAGGAAGAAGTCGTAGAAATCCCCACCGACTTCCTTCGCGGGATCCATGGAGGCGTAGATATCAAACTCCGGACGGTTGGGATAAGGCGGGAAAACGCTGGGCAGCATGGACGACTGAATGCGGGCGGCCATGCTCAGTTCTGTGCCGATGCGCTCCTTTTCGGCGGTCATATGGGTCAGGTGCTGGGTATCATCCACGATCCGGAGCTGCATTTCCTGGATCTGACGGTAAAGGTCCCCAATTTCATCCTGGGAGCGAATGTTAAGGCGGATGACGTCCTCTTTCGTAAAGCCGTTGTCGCCGGCGGTGAAGCCCGCGGCGGCGTCTGTCAGCTGCTTCAGAGGCTTCGTGACGATCCGCCGCATCAGGAACATGCTGATGACGCAGGCGATGATCAGCTGTAGGAAGACATACAGGGCGGAGCGCAGCATGTATGCGTGATGCTGGTGGATGATCTCTGTCATGTCATAGATCACCCAGATGCAGCCGACCGTGTCTTCTGCGTCAACGGTGATGCAGCGGGTCAGTTCCTTCCGCCCTGCCCGGTTCACCAGGATGGGCGTACTGTACTGATCCGGCTGCAGATCGGACATGGGTCCCCGCCGGCCGAAGTCATTGGTATCCCAGTAGGTACCGCCTTTCTCCTCTTCCCCGATCTCGTATATCTGCTGCCCGGACCGGACCTCCACGATCATCCTGTTCAGATCGTACCGGTCACGGATGGGGCTCATGGCCATCATAAATGCAAAGTAATCGACCATCAGCGTTTGGTGCTTGCTGGCGCTTTCGGCATCCGTCAGCATGACGGCGGGCGGATGCTGATTGAGCCAGTCGATAATCAGATCAGCGGAAAAATCAGGGGCTGACCTCATTTGCTGAAATGCTTCCGATGCTAACACTTTTGAGAACCCGGACAGGTATGCCGGCAGGTCCTTGACGTCGATTTTCACATCGGCCAGCTTGCCTGTGTAGGGATCGATCACGGTCTGTTGAAAGGCGGAATTGGAAACGACAAGCAGGACGCTGGAAATCGTGAGGATCAGCGCAGTCAGCAGGATGTTCAGTTTCAGTGCCAGTGAGATGTGTCGGCGTTTCAATTGTTTCCCGCCTTTTCAATGCCTACAGGCCCTTTGTACTCCATGCACAGCATGGTCAGGTCATCAAACTGTTCCGCCGACCCGACAAACTGGTCGACATGCTTCTTCATGTTGTTGATGATGTCGTACGGCGTGCCGCCCGGCAGCTGGTTCAGGGCAGCCAGCATCCGGTCCGTGCCGAACAGCTCTTCATGGCAGTCCGTCGCTTCGGCCAGGCCGTCCGTGTACAGGAACAGCTTGTCGCCGGGCTGCAGCTGGATCGTGTATTCCTTATACCGCACCTTCCTGAGCCCGCCGATCACGAAGCCGTGCTTGTCCCTGAGCAGGTCAAACCGGCCGTCTTTCAACAGGGCAGGATATTCATGGCCGGCGTTGGCGGCCACGAGCTTGCCGGTGGAAATCTCAAGAATGCCCAGCCAGACCGTCACAAACATCTCCATGCGGTTGTTGGAGCAGATGGCCTCGTTGGTTTTCACCAGGATTTCCGCGGGCGAGCTGCCCAGCATGGCGCAGCTCTGCAGGATGATCTTGGAAGCCATCATAAACAGCGCGGCCGGGACGCCCTTGCCGGAGACATCGGCGATGACGATGCACAGGTGGTCCTTGTCGATCAGGAAGAAGTCGTAGAAATCGCCGCCAACCTCCTTGGCGGGGGCCATGGTGGCGTAAATATCAAACTCTTTGCGTTCGGGGAATGCCGGGAAGATGCTCGGCAGCATGCTTTCCTGGATCTGGTTGGCCATGTGCAGCTCGGTGCTGATGCGCTCCTTTTCGGCGGTCACCCGCTGTACCTGGCCGACGTATTCGACGGTTTTATGGGAGATCATCGCGAAGGATTCCGCCAGCACCTGGATTTCATCACCGGTGCGGTAGGTATCCTCCATCTTGAACTCAAGGTTTTCTTCACTCAGCTCTGAAATACGCTGCGTGATGGTATCCAGCGGCCTGACGATCCGCTTGCCGAACAGGACGGTGCCTGTGATGACCAACAGCAGCAGAGCGGCGAGCAGCACCGTGATGGTCGTCCGGGAATGACCGCTTTTTTCCCGGTAGGTGGAAACCGCTTCCGCCTGGATCTGCTCATAGCTGTCATTCAGCATGGCGATCGGCTTTGCGGCGGTCGCTTCGCTGACGGCGGCAATCAGCGCCCAGCCGACGGACTTCATCGGTGAGCCGACCATATAATACGGTCCGTCTTCCATGTTGACGATGCGCACATCCGTCTGGGCGGTCATCGCGTCGTTGACCAGCACCGCCAGGTCCCTGTTTTCGGAAGCGCGCAGGTCCGGCGCGACGGACAGATCCATGACTTTAAAGACGCCTTCGGTCAGCGG
Organism: uncultured Eubacteriales bacterium; assembly: GCA_902766515.1. Next base: position 13,833 of record CACXEB010000433.1, on the reverse strand, counting down.
AGAGAAGACGACATGGCCGTTTTGATTGATGATGCAGACATATTCGCCGTTTCGATAGGAAGCCTGCACCCCGGCCTGCATGGATGTCAGAAACAGGTCGGAGCCGACGACGGCGGCCAGTCTGCCGTCAACGTAGATCGGCATCGCACAGACGATGCCGATATCGCCGGTGAAGGCGTCGGCCTCCACATCCGTGTAGATCATGGCGCCTTCACTGACGGCTTTCTTGTACCAGTCGCGCGTACGGGGATCGTAATTGATGGGGGTGCCGTCGGGCGTGAACTTGGCGCCGGGACGGTCGTCCGCGATCAGGAACACGCCCTCCGGCAGTGCGATAAAGCAGGAGTTGGTTGCTTCAGAAGCGCTGAACAGCGACACCATCGTGTCAGACATGTTTGCTGCAATGCCGATTTTCTTTGCGATTTCCGGCGCTGCGGCATCCACGCCGTCCGCCACGATCAGCTGCGCGGTGACCTGACCGTCCTTGTTCCTGTCCGGACCCGCGTATTCCGCGGGAACGACATGATCAGGATCATCGGAAAACAGCGTACCGGCGTATTCCCCCAGCATCTGGACCCGAACACCGAGTGAACTGAAAAACTCATCGATGATCAGGGCCTGCAGCCCGGCGGTACGGTCCAGGTTTTCGTTGACGACCGTATCCATCACGGAGGAAGTAATGGCGGAGATGGAGTTCTGCTGGCGTTCGTTGGTCCGGGCGGACAGCTCGCTGAGCGTATTGGTCTGATAGGCGGATACGGCAATGAAAGCCACCGCTACCAGGATCATGGCGATCAGGATCAGATTGAACAGCTTGTGTTCAATGCCGCCGAGAACAAAATGCTTAAACTTCTTCAAAGCAACCTGACTCCTGCAAGTGTTATGCTCAGCTCAGCAGCGCCTTCGCGTCCTCGGCGAGCTTCTGGTTGAGGGCGGCGGAAGCTTCCTCGGTCGAAGCGCGCGTGTTGACGTACAGCTTGATCTTCGGTTCCGTACCGCTGGGACGGATGCAGATCCAGTTGTTGTCCTCCAGCTCGAAATAGAGCACGTCGGAGGGCGGCGTATCCAGCGCGCCAGCCTGGCCGTCCGAAGTCACACGCTGTCCCTTCAGGTAATCGCGCACCGCCAGCACCTTGAGCCCGGCCAGTTCGGTGGGCGAATCGGTGCGGAGGCTTTCCATGATCGTCTTCATCTTGGCGACGCCGTCCTTGCCGGGCAGCGTGACGGAGATGACCTTCTCGGTGTAATAGCCGTATTTCTGATACAGCGCCTGGAGCTTGTCGTACAGCGTCGTATTCTCGGCCATGGCCACGCAGGCAGCTTCCGTCAGCAGCAGGGAAGCGTTGACGCCGTCCTTGTCGCGCACGGAGGTGCCGGACAGGTAGCCGAAGCTTTCCTCAAAGCCGAACAGGAAGGTATATTCGCCGCTTTCGCTGAACTGCTGGATCTTTTCGCCGATAAACTTGAAGCCGGTCAGCACGTCAAAGAAGGTGACGCCGTAATCCTTCGCGATCGCGCGGGCCATCTCCGTGGAAACGATGGACTTGACCGCAGCGCCGTTTGCGGGCAGCGTGCCGTTCAGCTTGCGGCTTTCAAGCACATGGCTCAGCAGCAGGCAGCCGATCTGGTTGCCCGTCAGCGTATGGAAGACGCCCTGCTGATCGCGCACGGCGACGCCCATGCGGTCGCAGTCGGGGTCGGTGCCAAAGACCACGGTCGCGCCGACTTCATCGGCCAGCGGGATCGCCAGCTTGAAAGCGGCGGGATCTTCCGGGTTCGGCGCTGTGACCGTCGGGAAATTGCCGTCCGGCAGCTCCTGCTCCTTGACGACGGTGACGTGGGAGACGCCCAGCTCGCGCAGCATGCGCCGGACCGGTACGTTGCCGGAGCCATGCAGGGGCGTATAGACGATGCGGAGGTTGCCGCCCTGCTCCTTCAGCAGATCGGGGCGGAGCGAGAGGCGCTTGATCATGGCGATGTAATCATCATCCACTTCCGCGTTGCCGATGATGGTCAGCAGCTTCTTCTCCAGCGCTTCCTGCTCGTCCATGGGGAGGCATTCCGGGTAATTGATCGACCGGATATAGCCGGTGACCGCGGCGGCCGCTTCGGGGCCCAGCTGGGCGCCGTCTTCGGCGTAGACCTTGTAGCCGTTGTACTGGGGCGGGTTGTGGCTGGCGGTGATGACGATGCCGGCCGCGGCGTTCAGGTGCCGGACAGCGTAGGAGAGCACAGGAACCGGGCGGAGCGCGTCAAACAGGTAGGCGTGCACGCCGTTGGCAGCCAGGGTCAGCGCCGCGTCCTTGGCGAACACATCACTCATCCTGCGGCTGTCATAAGCGATTGCGACGCCCCGGTCGGCGATCCCTTCGGATTTCAGGTACAGCGCCAGTCCCTTGGTGGCACGGCGGACGTTGTATACGTTCATGCGGTTCATGCCCATGCCGATGACGCCGCGCATACCGGCCGTCCCGAAGGAAAGCTCCGTATAGAAACGGTCCTCGATTTCTTTTTCATCGCCGGCGATGCTTTCCAGCTCGCTGATCGTGTCCTGGTCGTCCTTGAACATAAGCAGCCATTTTTGATATTCATCCCGATAACCCATGTGAAAAACTCCTTTCTGTCCATGAGGGATTTGATAATAAGATTATATGCATTTTTTGGCCAAAAGACAAGCGGAATTTTAGGACCTTGACTTTACGCGCGGCAGAGATTAAACTGGTTTTCCTACTTACAGAGCCGGAGGGAGACCATGCAGCAGCCAACCTTGTTCGACAATCCGATGATCCAGCCACTGGCCGCCCGGCTGCGGCCGCGCGACCTGAGCGAGTATATCGGGCAGACCCACCTGCTGGGCGAGGGAAAAATCCTGAGGCGCCTGATCGAATCGGACGCTGTTTCTTCCATGATCTTCTGGGGCCCGCCCGGCGTCGGGAAAACGACGCTTGCCCGCATCATCGCCGGACATACCAAGTGCCGTTTCACGGATTTCTCGGCGGTCACAAGCGGCATCAAGGAGATCCGGGCCGTCATGGAAGAAGCGGAGACGGCGCGGCGTTTCGGGGAGCGGACCATCCTGTTTGTGGATGAGATCCACCGCTTCAACAAAGCGCAGCAGGACGCGTTTTTGCCCTATGTGGAGCGCGGCAGCATCATCCTGATCGGCGCGACGACGGAGAATCCCTCCTTCGAGGTCAACAGCGCGCTCCTGTCCCGCTGTAAGGTGTTCGTCCTGAACGCGCTGAGCGCGGACGACATCTCCGTGCTGCTGCATCGGGCGCTGAAGGATGAACGGGGCTTTGGCACGCAGCAGGTGGACATGCCGGATGACCTGATCGATATGATCGCCTCATTCGCCAACGGGGACGCGCGCATGGCGCTTTCCACCCTGGAAATGGCGGTACTGAACGGCGACCTGGATGGGCAGACGGTGCATGTGACCCGGGAAACGATCGAGCAGTGCACCAGCAAAAAATCGCTGCTGTACGACAAGAAGGGAGAAGAACACTATAACCTGATCTCAGCCCTGCATAAATCCATGCGCAATTCCGACCCCGACGCGGCGGTCTACTGGCTGAGCCGCATGCTGGAGGCCGGCGAGGATCCGCTGTACGTAGCCCGCAGGATCGTCCGCTTTTCAGCGGAGGATGTGGGGCTGGCAGACCCCCGTGCCATGGAGCTGGCGGTAGCGGCCTACCAGGCCTGCCATTTTATCGGTATGCCGGAATGCACCGTACACCTGACGGAGATCGTCGTCTACCTGTCGCTGGCGCCGAAATCCAACGCGATGGAAACGGCGTACCTGAGTGCCAAGGAGGACGCGCTGCGCATGCTGGACGAGCCGGTGCCGCTCCAGATCCGCAACGCCCCCACCCGGCTGATGAAAGAGCTGAATTACGGCAAGGGATACCAGTACGCGCACGATTACCAGGAAAAGATGACCGCGATGGTCTGCCTGCCGGAAAGCCTGAAGGATAAAACATACTACCATCCGACCGATCAGGGGCTGGAGCCCCGCTACCGCGAGCGCCTGGAAGCCATCCGTACCTGGAAAGCCCAGGAGCGCGCGAAACAGAAAAAAGAACCGACAGCATGATCGCCGCCGGCTTGGACATACCGTATTCTCAAATGCGGAAATAAAGACCCCGGTCTGTTACAGGTGTTTTGCTTCCTCGAACATCTGCTGCATGAGGCTGAGGGCTTCATCGTTGCCGCTCGATTCAAGCGTCACCTGGCCGTCGCCTTCGGTCCGAAGCGCGTCAAGCGCTTCCAGCCGGCGGCGCAGCTGGCGCACCGTACCGGCGTTGCCGTCCAGGATGGGCGTCCCGGCCGGCAGCAGCGTGCCGATGAAGGAGCGGATGAAGGAATAGTGGGTGCAGCCGAGCACCACAGCCGCGATCAGCTCGCTTCTGTAGGGCGCGAACAGCTCCTCAAGATAGCTGCGGAGCGCCGGAGACCCCCGGTCGCCGCTTTCCACAAATTCCATCAGCCCCGCGCAGGGCAGGGACACCGCGTCCTGGCCGTACTGCGCGTACAGCCGTGCGTATTTCTCGCTGTGCAGGGTGCCGGGCGTAGCCATCACCAGCCGGCGGCCCGGCCGGTCCAGGAGCGCCGCGGGCTTCAGCGCCGGTTCCATGCCGATGATCGGAAGGTCATACCGTTCGCGGAGCGCCGCGGCCGCTTCCGCCGTCGCGGTATTGCAGGCGATAACGATGGCCTTGACATGCAAAGAAAGCAGGTGCCTGGCGACGTTTTCCGCCAGGGAAAGCACCTGCCCGCGGGGCTTCGTGCCATAGGGCGCGTTGGCCGTGTCGCCATAATAGATGAAACGCTCGTGGGGCAGCTGGCGGACGGCTTCGCCCAGTACGCTGAGCCCTCCTACCCCGCTGTCAAATACACCGATCGGCTGTGCCGCAAGATCGCTCACTGCTGTTCCGCCTCTTTCAGCCATTCCGGTTTGTCGGCGCGGCCGGCCTGGATCAGCGCGTTGAAAAACGGGATGACATTGGCTTCGTTCTGGTTGTTGACGGCGATGGCCATGACAGCGTTGCGGTTGTCAAACTGCATGCCGTCCATATATCCGTACAGCGTATCGGTCGGGATGCCGTAGAGCCGGGTGGACGCGATGCCCGTATCGTCATCGATGATCGTCAGGCGCGCGCTCTTCACGTCCAGGTCATCCAGCCGGATGGCCCCGGATTCGACGTAATCGTCCAGCGCAAGGAACGCGCCGTTCAGTGCGTACTGCTTGAAAATGTCCTGCGGCAGGAAAAAGATGTCCCCGTCCCCCGCCGCGAGCCTGGTCATCAGCACCTGGCCCGTATAAAAGTCATCGGCGGAGCCCGGAATCATCGAGACGCCTTCCACCAGCTCCATTTCCGGCACGGTTTCTTCCCACAGGGGCTTCAGGAAGGCCTCGACCAGCTCATCCGAGGCTGTCGCACTCATGATATAGACGTCGATCCGCTTGTCCTGCGGCGACCGGTAGGTGGTCTGGGTATAGACCAGTTCCCAGCCCATCCAGCAAACGGCGACGATCAGCAGATATTTCCATAAATCATAGGAAAAATGGTTTCTCATCCTCGCTTGCCGATAAGTCCTGACCGACTGCATGACGCCGCCTCCTTGCCGCAACCTTGTTCAATGAACAGATTATACAATGCTTCAGGCAATTTCGCAAGCATGGTCGCAATCTTGACCAAATTGATCCCAATTCTGCCTCGTTTTCAATTGGGTTTTTGGATTACCCGCTTGCAAGTTTCCCCTGTTTTGGGTATGATGTACGGGTCTGCGGAACGCAGATAAAACGGCGGAACGCCCTGGAATGCTGAGTGGCGGGCCTTCTGCCGGAAACGAATGAACCAGAGGGATGGACATGGAAGCACAGGTTGTGGTCATCGGCGCCGGACACGCGGGCTGCGAAGCCGCTTTGGCTGCCGCAAGAATGGGTCTGGATACTGTACTGCTGACCATGAATATCGAATCGGTCGCGCTGATGCCCTGCAATCCGTCGATCGGGGGGACCGGCAAGGGGCACCTGGTGCGGGAAATTGACGCGCTGGGCGGCGAAATGGGCCTGGCGGCGGATGACGCGCTGATCCAGGGGCGCATGCTGAACACGGGCAAGGGGCCTGCGGTCCGTTCCCTGCGCGCCCAGGAAGATAAACGCGCCTACCATCTGCGCATGCTGCGCGCGCTGTTTTCGCAGGACCGGCTGACAATTGTCCAGGCGGAAGCGACGGAGATCCTCACGGAAAACGGGCATGTCACGGGCGTACGGACCCATGACGGCAATACGATCAGCTGCCCGAGCGCCGTCGTCTGCACGGGCGTATACCTCAAAAGCAAGATCATCATCGGAGACCAGATGTGGGACCAGGGCCCGCAGGGACTGCTGCCCGCCAACGGACTTTCGTCATCCCTGATGGCGCTGGGCCTGGAGATCCGGCGCTTCAAGACCGGCACGCCGGCGCGCGTGGACGCCCGGAGCATTGATTTTGATGAAATGGATGTCCAGCCTGGCGACGACCCGGTCACGCCTTTTTCCTTCATGACGGATCGGCCGCTGCTGAACCGCGCCTGCTGTTACCTGACCTGGACGAATGAAAAGACGCATGACATCATCCGGAAGAATATCCACCTGGCGCCGATGTATTCGGGCAAGCTGCACTCGACCGGTGCCCGTTACTGTCCCTCCATCGAGGACAAGGTCATCCGGTTCGCGGACAAGGACCGGCACCAGCTGTTTATCGAGCCGGAAGGCATCGATTATCCGGAATGGTATATCCAGGGCATGTCGAGCGGACTCCCCCGCCATGTCCAGATTGAAATGTACCGGTCGATCAGGGGCCTTCACCGCGCCAACCTGGTCCGGCTCGCCTACGCCATCGAATACGACTGCATCGACCCGACGGCCCTGACGGCCGCGCTGGGCGTCCGGCATATCGGCGGTTTGTATACTGCAGGCCAGGTCAACGGCACTTCTGGATACGAAGAAGCGGCGGCCCAGGGCCTGGTCGCCGGCATCAACGCCGCGCTGTATGTAAAGAACCAGCCGCCGCTGGTTCTCGGACGCGACCAGGCGTACATTGGCGTCATGACGGATGACCTGACCACCAAGGGCACGGACGAACCCTATCGGATGATGACCAGCCGCGCCGAATACCGCCTGTACCTGCGCCAGGACAACGCGGACCTGCGGCTGACGGAGCTGTCCCACCGGCTGGGGCTCGCGGATGACGAGCGCATGCGCAGGACGGAGCGGAAGGCGGCTGAGATCGCGGCGCTGACGGAGCGGATCCGCGAAGCCAGGATGGACGCGGAGCTGCGCAAGCCGGAATCCCACCTGGCCGTGCCGGAGGCATGGGGCGTATACCTGCCCGCGGCCATTGAAGAGGCGGAGCTGCAGATCAAATTCGAAGGCTACCTGCGCAAGGAACAGGCCCGGATCGAGCAGGCCAGGGTGATGGAAAAAAAGACGCTGCCGCCCGATCTCCCCTATGAAGGCATCACCGGACTGCGCATTGAGGCGCGCCAGAAGCTTGCCCGGCAGAGGCCGGCCACCCTGGGCCAGGCTTCCCGCATACCGGGCGTGTCACCGGCGGATATCGCCGTGCTGACCGTCTGGCTGACCCGTTATGAAAGGCAGGAAAACGCATGAACACGCTGAAGATCATCAGTTTGGGGCCGGGCCGCGGCGAATCCCTGACCCTCGCCGCCCTCCGGGCGTTGCGAGACGCTCCCCAGGTCCTTCTCCGGACGGAACGGACGCCCGTCAGCGCTTTCCTCCGGGACGAGGGCATCGGTTATACCCCGCTTGACGCATGCTATGAGCAGGCGGATGACTTTGACGCGCTGAACGGGATGCTGGTGCAGGCTGTGATGGAAGCGGCGGACCGGTCGGATGTGGTGTATGCCGTTCCGGACGCAGCCAGCGACCAGAGCGTAAAGCAGCTTCTCCTGAAAAGACCCGACGCGGTGATTTTGCCGGGCATCGGCCTGTTCGATGCGATCCGGGCGCGCCATCCGGACGCGCTGCTCTGTCCGGCCTCGGACCTGCCGGCTGTGCTGGGTGACCTGCCGCTGCTGATCGTCGAGATCGACACGGCGCTGCTGGCCGGGGAGCTCAAGCTGAAGCTGCTGGACTGGTATGGCCAGGACTGCCCCTGCACCTGGTATCCGCCGGCGGAAGGAACGGACCGCCTGGGGCAGGAAACCACGCTTGAAATGATTGACCGGTTCCGTGCCTATGACCACACGGCCGCTTTATACCTGTCGCCCCTGCCGCTGACCCGGAAAGAGCGGTATACGTTCCGGGACCTGGTGGAGATCATGCGCATCCTGCGGGCGCCGGACGGCTGTCCGTGGGACCGCGAACAGACCCACGAATCCCTGCGGCCCTATCTGATTGAGGAATCCTACGAGGTCACGCAGGCCATACAGGAAGAGGACTGGGACCACGTTGCCGACGAATTGGGCGACGTCCTGCTGCAGGTCGTCTTCCAGGCCGATATCGGCAACCAGTACGGCACGCTGACATTGAGCGATATCACCACCGCGATCTGCAGCAAAATGATCCGCCGCCATCCCCATATTTTCGGTCATGCGACCGCTGATACATCCGATGCGGTCATCCGCAATTGGGAACAGATCAAACGGGCCGAGCGCGGACAGGCCACCGCACAGGACGCCATGCGGGATGTGCCGGTCTCCCTGCCGCCCCTGATGCGGGCACAGAAGGCGCTCCGCAAGGCGAAGGCCGCCGGGCTGGACCGGGTGTCCCCCGAGAACGCGCTCAGTGAACTGCGGAGCCTGACGGATCTGGCCGGTCAAACGACCCCGGACGATCCCCGGAAAATCGAAACACTGGGCCGTCTGCTGTTCGCGCTGGTCCGCGTGGCGGGCCAGAACGGCGTGGACTGTGAAACGGCCCTGTCCGACGCGACGGAACGGTATATCGGCACCTTTATGGAAAAATAAGACGTCTGAAACGGCAAAATAGGGATAAATAATCACAAAAGACTTGACATTGCAAGAAAAGGATGTATACTGAGAGAGCAGCAAGCGCCGAATTCCTGAGCGCTGCGCATATCAATTTGGAGGTATCCATATGAATAAGTCTGAACTGATTGAGTCCATCGCATCCAAGGCCGGCCTGACGAAGGACGCCGCTGCCAAGGCAGTCAATGCCTATACCGAAACGATCGTCGAGACCCTGAAGGCCGGTGACAAGGTCATGCTGGCTGGTTTCGGCACCTATGAGGTCAAGGCGCGCGCCGCGCGTGTGGCCCACAATCCCCGGAATGGCGAAGCGATCGAAATCCCCGCCACCAAGGTGCCCGCTTTCAAGGCCGGCAAGACCTTCAAGGAGAGCGTGAAGTAATCTTTTTCGCCGCGGTATGCAGGCGCTGGATCTGACAGCGCCTGTTTTTTTGAGCATCAGGATGGGATCGGAAAGGACCAGGATCAGTATGCGTTTAGACAAGTATCTGAAAGTATCCCGGATCATCAAGCGCCGTACGGTCGCGAAAGAAGCCTGCGACGGCGGGCGGGTGACGGTTAACGGACGGGTCGCCAAGGCCGGTACGGAGGTCAAACCGGAGGATGAACTGACCATCCGTTTCGGGAACCGGGTAGGCCGCTACCAGATCACGGATGTCAGCGAAGTCGTCCGGAAGGAAAACGCTTCGATGATGTACCGCGTGCTGGAGGAAGATGAAGCCATGCGGGCGGAAAGAGAATAACCGGCATGGCGAAGATCAGAACGAGCTATGTCTGCTCTGTCTGCGGCAATATCACCTCCAAATGGTTCGGGCAATGCCCTGACTGCGGCAGGTGGAACACCCTGGAGGAAGCCGCTCCGGAGATCGCGCCCCAGAGCGCGTCCGTTGCGGACAAGCCCCAGAAACAGCGCGGCGGCACCGGCGCGGAAGCGCTGCCCTTTTCCCAAATCGAATCCAGCCAGGAAATCTACCAACCGACCGGGATCAGCGAACTGGACCGGGTGCTGGGCGGCGGCCTTGTGGAAGGGGGGCTCCTGCTGTTCGGCGGCGAGCCCGGTATCGGGAAATCGACGCTGCTGCTGCAGGTGTGCGCCAACCTGAGCCGGCTTGGCAAACGCGTCCTGTATATCACGGGCGAAGAAAGCGCCCGGCAGGTCAAACTGCGGGCGCACAGGCTGGGCCTGGCGGATACGGATATGCTGGTGCTGGCGGAAAACGCCATGGATGCGATCGAGCGCCATCTCGGCAAGATCCAGCCGGATTACTGCGTGATCGACTCCATCCAGACGATGTACAGGCCCGAGATGGCCAGCGCGCCGGGATCTGTCAGTCAGATCCGGGAAAGCGCGTCCCTGCTGATGCGCTACGCGAAAACCAGCGGATGCGCCGTCATGCTGGTGGGTCACGTCACCAAGGAAGGGACGATCGCCGGTCCGCGCGTACTGGAACACATGGTCGACGTCGTGCTTTCCTTCGAGGGCGACCATCAGCACGAGTACCGCCTGCTGCGGGCGAATAAAAACCGCTTCGGTTCCGTCAACGAGCTCGGCGTGTTTGAAATGACGGCGGAGGGCATGATGCCGGTGGACAACGCGTCGGAGACGCTGCTCAGCCAGCGGGCCAAGAATGTGTCCGGATCGTGCGTCCTCAGCGCGATGGAGGGCTCCCGCCCCATGCTGGTGGACATCCAGGCGCTGGTCACGCCGTCCTATTACACATCGCCCAGGCGGACGGTCAACGGCGCAGACGCTTCCAGGATCATGCTGCTGCTGGCGGTCCTGGAAAAAAGAGCGGGGATCCGGCTGTATAATCAGGATGTGTATATCAATGTGGCGGGCGGGATCAGCCTGAGCGAGCCGGCCGCCGACCTGGCGGTCTGCATGGCGGTGGTTTCCTCTGCAAGGGATATCGTGCTTCCCCAGGATACCGCGGTGATGGGCGAGGTCGGCCTCGCGGGTGAGATCCGGTCCATTCCGCACCTGGAACGGCGGATCATGGAAGCAAAGCGGCTCGGCTTTACCAGCATTGTGTGTCCCAGGGACAGCGTCCGGAAGCTGAAAGTGGACGCGGATGTCCGCCTCATGCCGGTGGACACGGCAGCGCAGGCCATGGCGGTCCTGGGCATCCGGCCATGAAAAAAGCCTGTGCCCCGGAACAGGGTCACAGGCCATCCGATGGATGACGGATGATTACGCTTCGATGAAATCCAGGTCGCTGAGGAAGTCGATCGCCATCTGGATCTGGTTGTCCGTAATGCCGGCATCGCCGGGATTCACCTGATGGAGGACGATCTCCACCTCGTAGCCTTTATAGATGGTGTAGAAATCCACGAAATCCACATTGTCCCGGACTTCCTTCACCACCATGATTTTGGTGCCGTGGGCCGTTTCCATATAGGAAATATCCACGGTGTCTTCCGCACGGAAGGTAGCTTCGATATTGGCGATCGCTTCGTCGCTCGCGTCATTCAGGCGCTCCAGGCCGGATGCCATCTCGTTGAAGGCGATGCGGATCGTCAGCTCGGGCTTGGTGCCGTCGGCGGACTTCAGGACGGCGTGGCAGTAGCTGTCTTCATTCTCAATCGTTTCCAGTGTGTATCCTTTGGGCAGCGCGCACTGCAGGGCAAACGCGCCCCGGACCTTCAGGGTTCCCAGCTGGGTTTTCGGGGCGGCGGTCTCGGCCGCTGCGACGCCGAGGGCGAGCGCCAGGCAGATGATCAGCGCAACGATTCTTTTCATTTGAATTTTCCTCCTTACTGCCCGATCCGGCTGAACATGATGGTCTCGTCCGGCTGCTGGTCATTGTACCAGACCAGGCGCAGATCATCTTTGCTTTCCCCCGCGAAGCTGACCGTACCGGTGACCTGGGAAGCGCGGACCGCTCCGGCGCCGCTGCCGTCCGGTGACAGGTCGCTGAGCGTTCCGTCGGCGTACAGGAATGCCTCCGCTTCACAGTCATAGTACATCGTGGCGCGGAAGATGTAAGCGCCGTGGGTCATGGGAGAGATGATCTCCACATCCCAGCCGCTTTCGCTGTTTTTGCTGACGGTCATCTTTGTGAACTGCGTGTCCGTTTCCTGCCAGCTGCCGGAAACAACCCCTGCCAGTTCGTCATCGGACGGGGAAGCGGTGTAGGATCCGCCGGTCACCTCGGTGATCTTCCCGTTTTCGACTTTCAGGTCAAAGGTGTGTTTCACGTCGCAGACGATCCCGGTGAAATGGCGCAGCGCGACGGTGATTTCGCCGTCGGAGACCGGCGCGTACCGGACCGTCATCGTTTCGGCCGTTTCCTCGACGCCGTCCAGCTTCACAGCGGCGGTATCCCCGGCGGGCTCGTCCGCCTGCCAGAAGCCGGGATCGCCGGGCTGCAGCTGGATCCGAAGGAAATACATTCCCTGGTCAAGGTCACCCTGGATCATGCTGTCCTCGGCGGCTGCTGTCAGAACGGTCGGCATGGCGGCGGCTGCGATCAACAGCGCCAGCAGGAGAGCTGTTTTTTTCCTCATTCACTTCATGCTCCTTTTTGTAATGGTGTGAAGGCATGCGTATGGCATGTCGCATATTGATACGGTTTTGTGAAGGATTTGGCAGCTGTCAGCAGGAAAAATATTAAAAAATTGTAGCGCAGATGATAAACATGTGTTATAATCAATCAGTCATCGGTCTCACCGGTGAGATTTGCGTGCAGCCCGCACGCGAAGCCTGAAAGGAAAGTACCATGAAATCCAGAGCGCAGCGAATCATTGAGGAAGCCGGCCTTGGTCAGCATGAAGCCATCTACCTGACGAAGCCCTCCAATATGTTTTATGTTTCCGGCTATACCGGCGAAGGCGCCACGGTCATTGGCCACGGTTTCTGCGCCATCGTGACGGACTTCCGCTATACCGAGCAGGTCACCCGTCAGGCCCCCGGCTTTGAAGCCCTTGAGATCAAAACCGGCCAGAGCCACGCGGCGCTTGCTTTTGAATACCTCAAAGACCATGGGGTCAACAGCGTCCGTTTTGAAGCGGATCAGGTGACGGTCAGGGCTTACGAGCGCATGAAGCATGATATGCCCGGCGTCACGTTCTCCGAGCTCAGGGGCGAGGCGGAAAAGGTCCGCCGCATCAAGGAGCCTTCCGAGCTGGAGCTGATCCGGCAGGCCTGCGCGATTTCCTGTGAAGCGCTGGATCATATCCTGCCCGAGATCAAGGAGGGCATGACCGAGACCGATATCAGGATCATGCTCGAGTTTGAGATGCTCAAGCTGGGCGCTGACGGGCTGGCCTTCGATACCATCGTCGCCTCCGGTGAAAACGGATCGCTGTGCCACGCGATCCCGGGCCCGCGCAAACTCCGCAAAGGCGATATGATCACCATGGACTTCGGCGCCAAAAAGGGTGGGTACTGCGCCGACATGACCCGGACGGTGGCACTGGGTGAGCCGGGCGCCGAACTGAAGAAAATCTACGGGATCGTCTTAAACGCGCAGCAGACAGCCCAGGACGCGCTGAAAGCCGGCCTGGTCGCCAGCGACGTGGACGCGATCGCGCGCGGCATCATTGCCGAAGCGGGGTATGGCAAGTACTTCGGCCATGGCCTCGGCCACAGCGTCGGCATCGACATCCATGAATCGCCGCGCCTTTCCCCCACCTGCCAGGATATCCTGACCGAAAACACCACGATGACCGTGGAACCGGGCATTTACGTGCCGGGCATCGGCGGCGTGCGCATTGAAAATACGTGCGTGATCGGCGCGGACGCGTCCGAGACGCTGGTATACTTTACGAAGGATCTGCTGATCCTCTGATCGGCTGCCTTATATATTCTACATATTCCAACTGAAACGGAGG